>CACHJY010000088.1 GCA_902580265.1 uncultured Alphaproteobacteria bacterium | reverse complement strand
AACAGAGGCTCCTGATACTGCAGCAAATCCAGCTGTTGCAAAAACAGTTGATACTGCCAGGCCACCGGGTACCCAAGCAATCCATCGTTTGGCAGCCTCAAACAGAGCAGATGTCAACTTTGCATAATAGGCTAAATATCCGATTAAAATAAAAACAGGTATTAGACTTAATACGTGGGCGCTTACTTTGGAGTGAGGGGTGAGACCTGCAACCTTGACGCTTATCTGAAGTGCTTTTAAAAAACGATTAGGATCATAATCAAACCCATTCCAACGAAGCCAAACCAAACCAATAAACCCTGCTAAACCTGCAGCAAATGCTACACGCATACCCAGAACGACAAGAAGCAACATTCCCCCGCTCACCCATAGACCTATAGTTATATTTTCCATCAACCAGATCTATCAATTGCATCGGTTTCAAGTTTTGCTTGCTGAGAGGCACTTAAGACTAAAGGTACTGCTGATGGTTGATCCAATCCTAATACTAAAGCTCTTGTATATCCAATAGCTTGTAAAAATAGACGAAGGGCCAGAACACTAAAAGCAAAGGGAACCACAAGCTTAGAAGGCCAAATAGGCAACCCAATATCAATAGAACTATCTCGACTACAAAAAGGCCTCGCACAATCAAATGATCTATCGAAATGCACCCACGCACCCCATGTAAGTGCTAAGATAAGAACTAAAATAAGAATTATCGACAGCAATTCAAAGAGCCAAAGAGCCCGCCCTTTTAAAAAGGAAACAAAAATGTCCATCCTTATGTGACTTCCGTCTCTTTGTACATAAGATACACCCATTATTGCTATTATAGGCATTGCAGCCTCTATATAATCGACGTATCCAGCTAGGGGAGCATTAAAAAATTTTCGACCCGTAACAGAGTACACAGCCAAAAACATAAGAGACAAAATCGCTAGGCCACTTATCAAAGCACAAAATTTCTCAAGCTTTAGCAGATATCTGTCGAGGCGACTCAATAAATGCCCATCCTCAATTACCGCAACTTGGCCAGCCATTAGATAATCCTTAGTTGAAATGGTTAGGTCAATAGAAATTGACCTAACCATAAGTCAGCATTAGTTTGAAGCCTTTGCTTTAGCCAAGGTCTTCATAACTAAATCGTACAATTCTTGACCTGGCAACCCTTGGGCTTCCATATCCTTTATCCAGGCATCACGAATAGGATCAGCTGCCTTTTTACGAAACTCTGCAATTACTGAATCACTTATTTCTATCTTTTTAACACCCTTTTCAGCAAGTACAGAATCCCACTTGCTTAAAAGTTTTCCATAATTATCTAGATAGTGATCAAGTGCTTCTTCTATTGATCCATCAAGTGCGTTTTTATGTTTAGATGATAGTCCTTCATACGCATCAATGTTGACTACCACTGGGCAATTTACTGTCCCTGGGTTAAGGTTGGCTGTCCACCAGTCGGCTTGATTGATTGTTCCAAATGATAAATGTGCGTGTTGCGCGAAGGCTACTGTATCAACGACGCCTGACTCCATTGCTTGATAGGCCTCTGTAGCAGTTACCGATGTCGGCACAGCTCCAACTGCTTTAAATGCCTGACCTAAACCACCAGTTGCTCGCACTCTCATGCCGTTAAACTCTTCAAGAGTATCTCTTGGATCCCCAGTTCCCACCAAGTTATATTGTGGCATAGGTGAAGTCATAAGAAGCTTTGCATTCCATTGTTCCATTTCCTTGGTCGCTGCTGGATGTGCATATACAGCGCTTGAAACAGCTACTTCTTGTTCAAGAGTCTCCACTCCTAGAAAAGGTAGTTCCAAAACAGTTACTACTCTGTTTTTATCACGGTGATAGCCAGCACAGAATTGAGCCATCTCAAATGCGCCTATACTTATACCATCTAAGTTTTCTTTATTTTTGGATAATCCACCATAAGAGATATTCATAGTGAACTCTCCGTTTGTTTTCTCGCTTACGAGCTCTGCAAGTTTTTCAATATGTTCGGTGAACGCTCTACGTTTGCCCCATACTGAAACATTCCACTCTTCAGCAAATGTCTCTGTGCCAAAGCAAAAAACTATAGTAACTATGCACAGTTTT
>CACHJY010000087.1 GCA_902580265.1 uncultured Alphaproteobacteria bacterium | reverse complement strand
TTTGCACCCCAATTCTTGTCAGATTATCTTTTAATCCTAATGCAAAAAGTTCCCTTACGGCATTAGGTTGAAGGTTGACTCCAACTCCTAGGGGTTCAATAGATACTGAGGACTCAAATATTTGAAATGGTATTTTTAGTTGTTGTAGGGATAGCCCTAAACACAAACCACCTATTCCTGCTCCACATATTAGAACTGTCATTTTAAATTATTCTTATTTGAGTAACGTATATGCGGATCATAATAATAAGCCTTCATTCAATTGACGTACATAGGTAGTGCCGTGGAAAATGTCCAGGCTAATGCAATTCCATTGGCAAGGCCTGACGAAAGAGTATTATTGTACTTTCTACCTATGATATTTACTAAAAATCCAAATATTAATGTGAAGGCAAGAAACAGAAGTATTGCGTATCCCATGATAAACAGTTGGGAAATATTTAACAAGATTGAGGCTGATAAGGAGATTATTAGAAACAGTTTAAATATATTTCCTACGATCCAACCATTTGAATAACTATCATAATACATTTGCATTAGCACCATCAAAGGGATAGACCCAATTAAGCAAGAGAAAAACAATGGTACTCTGGTTCCGGTCAAAAGAAACAAGCTCAATCTATGAGTATCCAATGGTTGACAGAGATCCATTAGAAAAATGGACGTTTGGAAGAGCAACACTGTTAGGTGATGCTGCCCACCCAACATATCCAGTTGGATCAAATGGTGCCAGCCAAGCTATTATTGATGCTAGAAAACTTGCGTTTCATTTAAAAGTAAATGGACTTAATGAAACAGCTTTATTGAGCTATGAAAAAGAGATGCTTCCGCTAACTGCCAAAATAACATTAGCAAATAGAAGTTCTGGTCCCGATGCTCTTCTACAAGTAGTTGAAGACCGTTGTGGAGGAACTTTTAATAATATCCAGGAAATCATTAGCCAGAGCGAACTTAAAAATCACTCAGAAAAATATAAATCTGTTGCTGGTCTTAACATTGAGAGACTTAATAATACAGAAAGTATTTTGACTTCATTGATTTAAACTTTGAGTAAGAAATTTTCCATATTCACAATAGTCTGAATGCTGCGGTCTTTTGCTCTCGTTCAAACACTCCCTAATATCTTGCAAGGTGGGCTCTATCCAGGTGTCGTTAGTTTTGTAGTCAATTAAAGTTATCTTAAAATTCATAGATGCGGTAGTACTTGATAAAAAATCATAGTCACTAAACCTATCCCCGTCGCAATATAGGAAGTAACCCACATCATCAACATGAAAGCCTTTTTTTCTTAAAACATAGACATAGAGGTCCATTTGCCTTTTATAAGAAGCTTTCCAGGGATCATCCAATGTAATAGGCCCTTTGTCTGATTTTTGCGACGTACTTTTATAATCAACTATATGCAAACAATTAGTGTTAATATTTAACCAAACGTCATCGAGACCACCACCAACTTTAAGATTTGTTTTAGGATCCACAAAGTTAAGCCTATCTTTTGCTCCAAAATGCAAGCTTTGCGTCCATAATTCAAAGTGTTCATGAGAGAAGGGAATGAGAAAGTCTCGTCCTTTGGCAACCAAAAATGGATGAGGCTCTCCAATTTCTCTGTATTTATCAAAATCTCTTTTAAGCAATATATCAGTAGCCTCATTTATATTGAACCCCGGAATAGAAGGAAACTTTATGCCCTCCACTTGTTCCATATAAAAACAAGCTTTACATTTGACAAAGTTTTCAATTCTGCTTCTACTTAGTTCATAGGGCTCAATCTTATTTTTATCAAATTTTCCACGATGCCTTGCCATATTAATCCCCTCTTATTAATTCGATACTAGAATTTAATTTAATTTCCTTGCCAACAAGAAAAGGAAATCCATCGGCGCCAAAATCATATCTGTTAATAGAAGACATTATTTCAAACATAAGAGTTTTTGCATTTTTTCTGTATTTGTCTTTTGTAAAAACCATAATAACAATATTTTTCTGTACTCCTTTCAGTTTGAGTAGGCCGCTTACTCGATATCCCTTATCTTTTTTAGCAATACTAGTGCTTTTAAACTCCATAAACGGATATTTGTTTGCACTTAAGACACTTTGTCCTAACATGGCGCTGGTAGC
>CACHJY010000086.1 GCA_902580265.1 uncultured Alphaproteobacteria bacterium | reverse complement strand
TTCATCGATTTCGACAATCTTACTTTTTAGCTCAAGCGACTTATCTATAATATTTATCAAAATGCCTTCTTCCCTTTGCGCAATCAATTCTTGTTTTTCTATCAAGAATTGGTAAAAATCTTCATCAAACACCAGGGCCATTTTCAAAACCTCTGCATAACCTGCAAGAAAGTTTCTTTCTGACAACGTATTGAGAAAAGTTGTGTCACAAAAAACAGCTTTTGGATGGAAAAATGTTCCAATAGAGTTTTTTGCAGACCCACTATTTATAGCTGTTTTGCCTCCAACAGAACTATCTACTTGAGATAGTAAGGTGGTTGGTATTTGAATTAAGTTAATACCCCTGCGAAATAAGCTTGCGGCTAAAGACACGAGATCTCCTACCACTCCACCACCAAAAGCAATCACATAGTCGGTTCTATCAAATTTTAAATCAGTTAACCATCCAAGAACTTTCTGCAAATTATTCCAACTCTTTGAAGACTCACCGGGTTCAATTAAAAGCAAGTAAGGGTTTATTTTCAAATCACTTATTTGACCCAACAGGTTTGAATATTGATAAGTGTGCACGTTTTTATCACATATAATTGCTATTTTCTTACTTGCTAAAATAAATTTAAGATCTTTAATATTTTTTTTAAGCAGGTTTTCACCTATCCATATATCGTAACTGGTTTTTCTTGATAGAATATCTATGGATTTTTTTCTTACCATTATTTTATTATTACCTTGTTTAACGATAAATTTTTGACTATCGCATCTACAGTTATTTCTAAGTTGGAATTTTCATTCATAATATGAATATCTGCTTGACTATAAAACTTTGTTCTTTCTTCATTCTTCTCAATCAGAGTATCTAATACATTTCTATTTTTTAAAAGAGGGCGTATTTCCTCATTGGTGATACGCTTCAAAATAATATGTACATCACATTGAACCCAAATAGAACAAGATTTCGATTTAATTAAACTCCTCGTTTTAGGCGATAATATAGATCCTCCACCAGTTGAAATAATATGAGGGGTGTCATTTAACACTCTTGATATAACTTTTTCTTCAATTTCCCTAAAGTGTTCTTCACCAGATTCATTGAATATTTGGTATATTTTCTTTCCAACTTCCTTTTCAATTATTTCATCTGTATCCGATAAACAAACACCTATCCTTTGAGAAAGCATTTTACCAATAGCACTCTTGCCGCTACCCATCAAACCTATTAAAACTATTGATTTAGATAAAATTTGTTTCATTACGTAAATTGATTTATAATATACTTAAAATGTCATTAAGGTTGTTATATAGCAATATCAACGCAAATTATTGCGAAAAACTTAAATATTACAAAAAAATTGAGCTTTAATGGAGACAAATAGGGTTGTTAAAATACTATATTATAGGTTCAACATTGGTATTTATTATATGTTTTTTGTTATACCTGTTGGTAGAGCAAGACCCCCCCCAAAGGTGAAGTAATTATTAAAGTCAATATCGATGATAAATCAAAAAATTAAGACTTTTTTCTTAGTTTTCCTAGCTGTGGTAGTTATTTTCTCTAGATCATATTCTAATGAAAGTGACTCAAAAAATGCCATAAATGAGGCTGATGATATGGTAACGACATCGTCGATATCTAACTCATCGAACGACATATTAGGGACAAAAAATGTCGAAGAAACTTTTTTGGAAGAGGCCAACTTAAACGGAATAGGGTTAATTTCAATCGAAAAAACTAAGTTTCCAGATGATTTATGGAGTAACTCTAGTGAAAAAGTACTTTCAGAAACGCTTTATAATATGCCACAACTCTCTTTGGCCACTACTAATAAAATTTTCAAAAGGCTGCTGCTTGTCGATGCAAAGCCTCCCTTAAACTCAATAGGGCTAAAAAATATGGGGTATTTGTTCCTGTTGTCACGTGTTGACAAACTTATCAATTTGGGCGCCATAGATGAAGCAGAAGAACTCCTCAACTATATAAAAGAACCTTCAATTGAATTTATGAAAAGAAAAATTGAAGTCGCATCATTGAATGGACGAATATCAAAAACTTGTGATTTGGCAAATAAATACCCAAACTTCAAAGGAATGTTACAGTTTAAAATAATATGCTTAGTCAGAAAAAACGACTGGCAAG
>CACHJY010000085.1 GCA_902580265.1 uncultured Alphaproteobacteria bacterium | reverse complement strand
TCAGAATGATTAACGAACCAGAAAACAAGATGCTTCTCGATAGATTTAAGTTTATTTTTGATCAAGGCCCGTTTACTTTCGTGCAAGAGCTGGAAATTATGAAAGAGTTTTCTGTAAATAAACTTATAACAAAGAATTCTGGCTCCAATGCAGTAGTTGAGAAAATACATGCAGCTAGGGAACTTGGCATTGAAGTAATAATGATTGAAAGACCTACGTTGCCGAAAAGAAAGCTTTTTACTGATGAAAATCAAGTAGTTCAATTTTTTTCTACCCCTGAATAACGTGGCGTATATATATAACCTGTGTTTCTAATCTTTTTAGTGCTAGATGACCCAATAATTACTAGAGTCTTCATTGATACAGAAGAAGCATCAGCTTCTGACAATGTAGTCTCAAAAATAGCCTCGGATTCAGTAGAAACTGAATTTGCATAAATAACAATCCGGTCACTTTTACAGTTTTTTCTTAAAACATCATAAATTTCTGAAAGCTGATTTTTACGAGATTTCGATCTTGGGTTGTAAAACGCTATTACAAAATCCGCCTTTGCGGCTGCGATAACTCTTGATTTCAAAATATCCCAAGATTTAAGATTATCAGACAAATTAATAACGCAAAAATCATGCCCTATAGGAGCGCCTAGTCTGGCGGATGCTGCTAAAAGAGCGGTAATCCCTGGCAGGACCACGATTGGTAAGTCATCTCTAGAAATATTTTTCTTATCTACAACTTCAAATATTGCCGAGGCCATTGCAAAAACTCCAGGATCTCCCGAAGAAACTACAACTACCTTTTTTCCTTGCAAAGCAAGATTAATAGAAAGTTCAGCTCTGTCAATTTCCTCCCTATTATCGCTTGGGTGAAATGACTTGCCGCTAGGATCCCTCACTCTGTCAATGTACTTAGAGTAACCCACAATGTCTGTTGAATCTTTTAATGCATCAGTTACTGCAGGTGTGACAAGTTCTGGTGCTCCTGGTCCTAAACCTACTATGGTTAAGCTTCCCTTCATTCGTAATGGTCCTCTGAAATTAGAATTATCGAGAAATATGGTGCTTCACTTTTAGTATATTCCGTTAGAGGAATAATTTTTTGTTCAGGCATAGTTGCTTTTTCAATTACTATTGCTTTATCGAGCTGATCCGTTTCTTCAAGGACAGATTTTACTTTTTCTAATTGGGTACCCACTTTCATGATTACAACATTTTTGGAACTCTCAAGATGGCTCTTTAATTCTTCGCGACTTTGTATGCCCATTAGGATAGTTAGGGGTTGATCTCCCATTGCTATTGGTAACTTAGAATTGTTCCAAGCACCTGACATAGCAGTTATTCCAGGCACGAATTCTATATTCACATCTTTTTTCAAAAGTCTAAATAGATGAACAAATGATCCATAAAAAAGAGGATCACCCTCTGATATTACCACCACATTATCGTTCAATAAGAGTTTCTTTAGTTTATTGGCACAGTTTTCATAAAATCGATTAATTGAATGCTTATATTTATCAGATCGAAAATCGAGTTCGTTAGTTACAGGGTATTCCATAGCGTATTCAAAGGGCGCACTATTGGAAATTAATGTATCTATAATCGCTCTCGCTCTGCCCAACGTATTTTTTTTTCTAAAATATGCTATTTGTGTTGCATCTGATATAATTCTAGATGCCTTAACTGTCAGTAACTCAGGATCACCTGGTCCAACCCCGACGCAATATATATTATACATATTTACTCTTTCTCCTGTGCCAAAGCGTTAACAGCAGCTACTGCTACAGCACTTCCCCCCAACCGGCCTTTAACAACTAGACTGTTCAGCGTTTTTACGTCGATTAATGCTTGTTTAGACTCTGCTGCTCCAACAAACCCGACAGGGCAACCAATTATGCCCGCAGGTTTCAAGTTTTTTCTCTTACCTAGAAATTCTAACAAATAAAATAATGCAGTGGGAGCGTTACCAAAAACAATTAGAGAATCTTGTATGTAGTCTTCCCATAGATGAATTGCTGCAGCCGTTCTGGTATTCGATATTCGTTTTGCAATGTCTGGTACGGACTTATCATTCAAAGTACAGATAATTTCATTGTCCGCTGGTAGTCTAGCTTTTGTTATTCCCTCACTTACCATCCTCGTATCGCAAATAATCCGAGCTCCTCTCTCTAAAGCATCTCTTAC
>CACHJY010000084.1 GCA_902580265.1 uncultured Alphaproteobacteria bacterium | reverse complement strand
ATATTACTATAAGGCAAACAATCCCAAGACGGATAAACTACTACTTCTACATTATTATTAAAAAATTTAAGATTACTAGAAAACTGGTTCAAATCACCTTCACGGCCAAGAAGATGTATATGAGTCGATCTGTCAGTTTTTTCAAATATCTTTGACAAAGCAAAAGCTTGGAACTCTTTACTGTAATTTTCAATTAATTTATTTTTCATTCAAATTCTCTAACAAAGTTATTGCTGATTAAAAGAATAAAAACTACAATAAAATATATTTTTTTAGTAGGCAGGATAGTTATGATTTTAAGTAGCTTTCCCAATAGAAGGGGAAGAAGATTAAGGCTGAATAGCGGTATTAGAGCCTTAATAAGAGAAACGAGCCTAAATAAATCTGATTTGATCTGCCCCATATTTGTCAGAGAAGGCAAAAATATTATTGAAAAAATTCCTTCTATGCCTGGAATTTATAGATATTCTACAGACACACTAATTCCCTACGTAGAGAAGCTAATTAATTCTGGGATTTTGGCGATAGCACTATTTCCGTTAACACCATCCAAGAAAAAATCTTCTAACTGTGAAGAAGCTTGGAACCCAGAAAATTTGGTAAATATCGCTACAAGGCAATTAAAACAAAACTTCCCTGAGCTTATTGTAATGCTGGACGTGGCACTTGATCCTTACAATTCTGATGGCCATGATGGTCTCCTGGTTGAAGGAAAAATAATTAATGACGAAACCTTAATAGCTTTAGAAAAGCAAGCATTGGTGCAAGCTGAAGCGGGCGCAGATATACTTGGTCCATCTGACATGATGGACGGAAGGATAAAAGTTATAAGAAAGGCGCTGGAAGAAAAGGGGTTTGAGGATACACTAATTATGTCATACGCAGCAAAATTCGCCTCAGCTTTCTATGGACCCTTTAGAGACGCAGTTGGAGCACAAGGCTTGCTAAAAGGCGACAAAAAAACTTACCAGATTGATCCACCAAATATGGAAGAAGCGATAAGGGAAGTTGGAGAGGATATATTAGAAGGAGCCGATATGGTTATGGTCAAACCTGGAATGCCCTACCTTGATATAATTTCAGAGGTAAAGCGAAAGTTTAACTTTCCAATATTTGCTTACCAAGTATCTGGAGAATACGCAATGTTAAGAGGTGCCATTGAAAACAATTGGCTCGATAAAGATAAGGCAATAGTAGAAAGTCTTACGTGTTTTAAAAGAGCAGGGTGTAAAGGCATATTAACATATTTTGCCCTAGATGCTGCAATAATTTTAGATAAAAATGGTTGATATTCAAAGGTATCCAATGCTGTTATTTAAAAATATAAAAGCTGTTATTTTCTTATCAATAATAACTACTTTTCTTATATCATGTAACAATATAGATCAGAGAAATAGTGGCAATGTAATCAATAGGGATGCTGAGCTCGTTTTACAAACTTTATTTGAAATTGATGCCGATACAATAAGCATATACAAGAATGCTGCAGCGACACTTATTATACCAAGAATTACTAAAGCAGGACTTGTGCTTGGAGGCGCATATGGTGAAGGTGTCTTAAGAATAAATGAAGCACCTGTTGATTATTATTCATTAGCCTCTGCTTCATATGGTTTGCAAATAGGAGCTCAACAATACTCTAACGTCATTTTTTTTATGACAGAAGAAGCATTACAAAAGTTCAGAGTTAAGGATGGCTGGGAATTAGGGGCTGACGCCGAAGTGGTATTTAGAGACAAAGGCTATTCTATAGGAATTAGTTCTAAAACAATTTCTAAACCTGTCTACGCTGTTGTATTTGATCAGAAAGGCCTTTTAGCAGGAACTTCATTGGTTGGTGCCAAGTTTTCAAGATTGATTAGGTGAGCTATTTAATCATCAAACCTCGTTAAAAGGCTGGAAGTATCAAATTTCGAACCACCCTTTCTTTGAACCTCTGCATAAAATTGGTTTACTATCGAGGTTATTGGTAATGATATGTTTTTATTATTTGCGTGATTGAGGCATATACCAAGGTCTTTTCTCATCAATTTTACGGCAAAACCGAAGTCAAACTTTCGATCAACCATTGTCTCTCCTCTATTAGTTAGCTGCCAACTACCAGCTGCACCTTTAGAAATTGCAGCTAACACCTTCTTTGTGTCCAACCCGCTCTTTTCGGAAAAGGAGATTGCTTCAGAAAGAGCTT
>CACHJY010000083.1 GCA_902580265.1 uncultured Alphaproteobacteria bacterium | reverse complement strand
ACCAGAAGTTTATGGGCAAATTTTGTGGGATAAGATTAATAAAGCTGGGCCCATGTGTTGGTTGCTTAATACTGGATGGAGTGGTGGCAGCTATGGAAAAGGAAAGAGAATATCAATAGAATTAACCCGAAAAATTCTGAAATTTATTTTAAACAATAATAAAGATTTCCAGACACGAACAGATCAGTTTTTCAATTTTTCTGTTCCTATTGAAATAGATGGTGTTCCCAAAAATTTACTCAACCCTAGGGAAAATTGGGCAGTGGGGAATGATTATGATAAATCAGCAGCTGAATTAAAATCAATGTTTGTAAATAATTTTCACCAGTTTTCCTCAATTAATGAAAAGGTAGATGGCGTTTACAAACGCTTAAAAAATGACTAAAGCTACCGACCTAATTGGAGTTGATGGCACCTCATCTGGCTGGATTGCATCAATAGGGAGCTCAAAAAATAAGTATTTGTCTACAGTAGAATTTTTTGAAGACCTCAATAAACTTCTGTCAATTTATCCGGAGAGTGTAATTGTGATAGATATGCCAATCGAGTTGAATAAAAAAAACTACTTAAGAAAATGTGACGTTTTGGCAAAAAAATATCTGGGAAAAAATTTTCAATCCTCGATATTCATTCCACCGTTGAAGAGTGTACTAGAATGTACTACCTATCAAGAAGCTAATAAGTTAAGCAAAAAAATTGCAGGAAAGGGATTGTCTAAGCAGTCCTGGTACCTAAAAAATAAAATTTATGAGGTGCAAGAATTAACTAAGTTATCAAATAAAATTTATGAAGGGCATCCCGAGTGCAGCTTCAAAATGCTTAAAAATGAGTCTCTAAAGGCAAAAAAAAAGTCAATATCAGGTGTTTTCGAAAGACTAGAGCTCTTAAAAAAAGCAGGTATAAATCCTCTATCAGTGAGCTTACAATTAGAAAATAACTCTAAAATAAAGATTGATGATGTTTTGGACTCTATGGTTCTCTTTATAACCGCATTAAGAATAGTTGAAGGAAATTACTTATGCCTTGAAAAAACGGAGACTAAAAATAATGATGATAATGGCAAAATTTTTATATAAATTTAATTTGAATTGTTGGCTAAAACTAACATATATCATGTAGGCAGCGAGGGAGAAATTACAGTGAATAGATCTACATCAGTTCATAATGAAATCAAGAGAGACCTTGTAATAGATGATGTAGAGTTAGTTAAGACATCACGAATAGTTGTCATTCGGTTGGATGAGTATTTGGATAAGTTAAAAACTATACTTAAAATTAATTTAAGCAAATCAAAAGACGGAGACAAGCATCAAAGCAAGTTACATGGATTAGCATGGGTTGCAACTTATGTAGAGTCTCTTAAGCAAATGTCTATTTGGGCAGATCGACTTTTAAAAGATGAAAGCTTTAGCAAAACGGAACGCATAATATTAATTTTAAGTTTTAACGAATACTTAAGCCAAATTTTTGGTGGCATAGTGATGTCTCAAAGCGAAATCGTAAGACCCGTTGACCTTGACTATAAAGGAATGGCGCTTGAGAAACTTAATTGCAAGGAGGTTTTGTTCTTTAAGGATGAAGTGAATGCCGATCATCTAAGATCGGAGTTAATTGAACTGATTGTACAAAATGAAAGCACATCTTTTATCGGTAACGATGGTCTAAATGAAGATCAGAAAATGATCAGACAGGAGTTTCATAAGTTTTCTAAAGACAAAATAGAGCCATTTGCGCACGAATGGCATTTAAAAGATGAACTAATACCATTAAATGTAATAGAAGAGCTGGCTAACTTGGGTGTATTTGGGTTAACCATTCCGGAAGAGTTTGGAGGAACAGGACTTGACAAGATAACAATGTGTGTAGTGTCTGAAGAACTTTCACGAGGATATATTGGTGTTGGAAGCCTCGCCACCAGGACGGACATAGCATCTGAATTGATCCTATGCGGCGGTACCAGAGAACAGAAAGAGCATTGGCTACCAAAAATATCTTCTGGTGAAATTATGCCTACAGCAGTTTTCACAGAACCAAACACGGGGTCAGATCTCGGCAACTTGCAAACTCGTGCTGTTTTGCGTGGAGAACAATATGGTATTACAGGAAATAAAACGTGGATCACGCACGCCTCTAGAGCCAACCTAATGACTTTATTAGCACGTTCAGACAAAAACAAAGGTGGTTATAAAGGCC
>CACHJY010000082.1 GCA_902580265.1 uncultured Alphaproteobacteria bacterium | reverse complement strand
TAAAAGATCTGACTTCTATTGCTGGGGTTAGATCAAATCAGCTTGTTGGATATGGCATAGTTGTTGGGTTAGCAGGAACAGGTGATGGAAATATAGGCTTAACCCTTCAATCGATGCAATCAATGGTATCAAGATTTGGATTAGCGACAGATGTGAAGGGCCTAGATGGAAAAAACACTGCAGCGGTAATGGTTACAGGAGAACTAGGAGCATTTGGTAAACCCGGTCAAAACATAAATGTTACAGTCTCAACCCTTGGCAAAGCTAAATCACTGAGAGGTGGCACACTTTTGATGACACCGCTTCTAGGTGCAGACGGTGAAACATATGCCTTGGCACAGGGTAATCTGGTAGTTGGAGGACTTGGGGTAGAAGGCGGTGATGGATCATCTTTGACGGTTAATATCCCCACCGTAGGAAGAATACCAAGAGGTGCAACCATTGAAAAAATGGTTGATAATCCATTCATAAACTCAAGCAATGTTATTTTGAATTTACATCAAGGGGACTTTAGTACCGCTTTAAGCGTATCTGAAGCTATAAACGATATATTTGGAGATAATGTTTCTGTTCCTCTTGATGCGTCATCTATAAAAGTGAGATCTCCGAAAGACCCGAGCCAAAAAGTTGCGTTTGTAAGTCTATTGGAGAATATTGAAGTGGAGCCCTCAAGGCCAGCAGCCAAGGTTGTTGTCAATGCCAGAACTGGAACAATTGTTATTGGTGGGGATGTTAGAGTAACTCCTGCAGCAGTAACTCACGGATCATTAACAGTTAAAATAGATGAGAAAAAGAAAGTTACAGCAACTGGTGGAGCGATCGTTAACGAGAACCAAGTAGTTACGACTCCAGGAGATGCAGTAATTACTCCTGAAACAGAGATCGAAGTAGAAGAAGAACCAGCAAGGGCGTTTGTTTTTGATCCTGGCGTCTCATTATCTACAATAGTTGATACCATCAATGCGGTTGGTGCTGGTGCATCTGATCTTGTTGCAATACTCGAAGCGCTAAGAGAGTCCGGTGCATTGAGAGCAGAGTTAATAATAATATAGGTGATAGTATGGAAATTAAATCTATAAACTATCAGACCGACACTGGTTTTACGTTATTTCAAAAAAATAAAAATCAGGCAAATTTAGAATCGATAGCCGAAGAATTTGAATCAATGTTTATAAATCAGATGCTGAAGAATGCGCGAGATAGTAAACTTTCGGAATCTTTGTTTTCTAGCGATGAAGAAGATAATTTTGGAGCCATGTTGGATCAAGAAAGGTCACGAAGTCTGGCTTTAAACTTAGATTTAGGAATTGCCGAGGCTCTCGTAAGGCAATTTGACAAAACTAATAAAGAGTAACCTAAGTGCCAAGCTTATTCGACATAGCAAAAAGTGGTGTTCAGTCATACAGACAAGCTCTTGCTGTAACAGGACAAAATATTGCCAATATCAATACTGATGGTTATAAGCGCCGAGAAGCCGGGCTTACCGAAGTGAGTTCTGGACAAGGTGGTATAACACAAATTCAGGATGGAACAGGTTTAGGTGTAAGGGTTGAGGATATTAAGAGGTCCTTTGATGCTTATCTTTTGGATAGAAAAAGAAATTCGTTTTCTCGAGAAGAAACAGCAACAAACTTTCTCGAAAAAATCAGCGAACTAGAAGACCTACTCTTGCCTGGAGATGCAGATCTTGGTTCATCCATGGGTTTATTTTTTTCGTCTCTTCAAGAAGTAGCTGCGTCACCCGCTGATGTGGCAGCACGTGTTGTTGCCGTGGAAGAAGGAAAGAACGTAGCAGCCACTTTTAGTCGTACGTCAGAAGTTCTTAGCCAGTTAAAGACAGGGGCAAAATCACATGCACAGCAAGAGATTGATACTGTAAATATCCTTACCAAGGAAATTCTGAATGTGAACTCAAAGTTACTATCAAGCTCCACTCAAGGTGGCGCCGCAAATGCACTGCTAGATAACAGAGACCGTCTTATTGACGAATTAAGCAAAACCCTTGAAGTAACCGTGACTTATACAGGAAAAAATGCGGCTATCGTAAGGTTAGGTGGATCAGGAAGTGGGCCAAAGATAGTTGAAGACTCTAAGAGAATTACGATAGGTTTAGACGAAGAGAGTACTGACATTAAGGTGATTTTGGCTCCAGGTACGCTCAACAGCCCAACTAATCAGGTAACAAATGGAGCTCTAAGAGGTTTAATTGATGCACCAGATGTCAAACCAAAAATTTGCTCCCCGGTTGCACCACTTGCGTCA
>CACHJY010000081.1 GCA_902580265.1 uncultured Alphaproteobacteria bacterium | reverse complement strand
ACGGTCAAGCAGCATCACTTTTTTCTTTCAGCATAAACGTTTGCGCGTCAACTAAAGTGAGTGTAGCTTCCAGATAACCCTTCTTTCCATCTTCGTAAGTAACTTCAGTTTTCGTGTACACATCATTGTCGCCTTTAAACAGCGCATTTACCAAGTCGACATATTTTTCAGACACGAAACTTCTTCTTACTTTCCTCGTTCGTGTTATTTCACCGTCATCTGGATCTAACTCCTTGTGCAAAATTAAAAACCGGTGAATTTGACATCCAGACATTGTTGTGTCCTTAGCGAGATCTTGATTTACCTCTTCTACATGCTCTTTCATTATTTCAATTACTTTTTCATTCGACGCAAGTTCCTGATATGATGCGTAGTTAATATCATTTTTCTCTGCCCAATTGCCAACCGCTGAGAGATCTATGTTAAGAAAAGCTACACACTTTTCTTGACCCGCTCCAAACAAAACGGCCTCCAAAATATTAGGAAAGAACTTTAATTTATTCTCAACGTATTTCGGTGCGAACATTGAACCATTCTTCATTTTACCAACATCCTTGGCTCGGTCTATAATCCTAAGTTGGCCACTGGTTTCTTCTATATAACCTGCATCTCCAGTTGCTACCCAGCCGTCTTTATCTTTGGTTTCTTGCGTAGCCTTCGGGTTTTTATAGTATTCTTTAAAAGAACCTACGGATCGATACATAACCTCACCGGAGCTTGCTATCTTAAGCTCTACTCCTTTAATAGGTTTACCAACGGTATCGGATCTTACGTCGTTGTCCTCTTGCATTGTAAGAAAAACAGATGCTTCCGTTTGCCCGTATAATTGCTTCAAATTGATACCCAATGACCTATAGAAATCGAAAAGTTCAGCACTTATAGCTTCACCAGCAGTGTAGGCTATTCTTACTTTTGTTAATCCTAGCATATTTTTCAGTGGGCCATATATTATGAGTTCGCCAATTGAATACATCAACCTGTCAAAAAGACCAACACTTGCTTTCTCTAGTATTTGCCTGCCAACCTTTTTAGCATGGTTCATGAAATAATGGAAAGCACCTCTTTTCAATGCACTCGCATCTTCAATTCTTATATTCACCTCTGTCTTCAGCCTCTCCCAAAGAGGAGGAGGGCCAAAAAATATAGTTGGACCCATTTCTTTAACATCCATCTGAACAGTATCTGCCCCTTCAGGACAGTTGAGACATGCTCCTGCTACCATTACCTGTCCCACCGAAATCATAAAGTCGCCGACCCATGCCATAGGCAAATAGCATACTAAGTGATCGTTAGGTGACCACCTGTCAAGTTCATTTGCCCCAGAGGACGCACCAATGATTGCCCTATGAGTTTGCACAACACCCTTCGATTTTCCGGTTGTTCCGGATGTATACAATAGCACTGATGTCGTATCACCAGTTATTTTAGCCAATCGTTTGTCAAGTTCTGCTTTTAACTCCCCATTGTCATTCTTTCCAGACACCGAAATATCAAAAAATGCATGGAGATTTGACTTATCATATTTTCTCAGACCTTTAGCGTCTACATAAACTATATCTTTTAGGCCCTTTACCTTTTCTTGAATTTCTTGGAGTTTGTCTACTTGCTCCTGATCTCCAACAATTGCGTATTTTGCTGAACAATGGGTTAGTATATATTCCATCTCATCAGCAACAGCATCTTGATACAAGGGAACGGGCACCGCTCCGATTTGTTGAGCAGCCATTAAAGACCAATAAAGATATGGTCTATTTCTTCCAATAACAGCAACGTGGTCTCCCTCTTTGATTCCTAGTTTTATAAGACCTTTGGCCAAATTCATTATTTCATCGTTAGCTTCAGACCAAGTCCAGGTTTGCCAAATACCAAACTCTTTTTCTCGATATGCAGGAGAGTTGCCATAATCGCTCACATTCCTTGCCAATATTTTTGGAAAAGTGTCTAAATTAGTATCGATCTCCGCCATTAATCCCTCCCAGAATTTTTTTTGAAGAAAAAGATTCTACCGAGTCTAGAAAAAAAAAGTGATAAAACAACTGCCTTTTTGTCCGTGTGACAAAAAGTATTAAAAGTCAGTGTGCTTCTTGATTTTATTTATCTGATAATCGCAATCCTAATATCGTTGAGATTTATTCCTGTGGTACCCGAATAAAGAAGACTCGATGCTATTTCATGCGCCGAAAAGGAGTCAAAGTCCTTCAAAAAATCTTTTGAGAGTCCTCTCTGTTTCAATATTTTGAATGTTTGACCTGATATAATTGCGCCTGCGTTTTGC
>CACHJY010000080.1 GCA_902580265.1 uncultured Alphaproteobacteria bacterium | reverse complement strand
TAGCAAAACCGGCAAAAATAAAAATGGTCGCTCCAAAAAGTAGAGCCGATCTGAAAAGGTGAATTTTTAACCTCTGTGTTTTCACAATTGTTTTCAGATTTTTATTGAAGAGCAATATTGTCAGCAGTGTTTGGCTGAGGTATCGCGCCCAAACCACCTCAATTATTGGATATTGAAGAGCCATTCCCTTTGCTAGGGCATTCATGCACACAAATGATAATATGGCACACAAAAAAAGAGGTATGCCTCCAAAATTTAATTTCAATGATATTCCTTCTTAGGGTTAAACCAGTTGACTGGTAATTTGACTGAAAATCTCAGACATCTGCTTAATATTATTTTTCATAATGGGTTTAGGCTCTGAACTCAGGCACACAAAAGAAAGTTCTTCATCAAAATCGATCCAAATCCACTGGCCATGAATTCCGAGTCCAAAAAGAACGTTTCGAGAAATATAAGGCCTATACCATTTTGACCTATAAAGTCCTTCAGGAAAAATATCATAATGTCCATCAAGACTGAATTTTTTATCAGACTCTGAATTTAGTATATCTTTGATCCAGTTTTCAGGAAATACTTGCTCGCCCCGACTATTTTTTCCATAGCATCGAACCATTTCACATATACCCATTATATCGCTTGCCGATATGCATACTCCTCCCGCAGATCTTGACGTACCCATTCTGTCCAGTGTCACATAAGCATCGTCTTGTGCGCCTAGTGGTTTCATAAGTTTTTCAAAAAAGTACTGCGCGTATTTTTTACCGGTGCATTTTTCTATTATAATTCCGAGCATGTCAGTGTTTGTTGAATGATATTCAAACTTTTCTCCGTGTTTGTGCGTATTTTTTTTCAAGCTAAAGAGAAATGATTTTAAATGTGATTTATCATCTATGTCTTGTGGGTTCCAACCAGTTGATTGACGGTAATCAAGAAAAATACCGGATGTTGCTTCATAGTCTTCTATGAAATTAGAAGAAACGCTCATGTCCAATAAATTCCGCACTGATGCGTCTTCGAAAGCACTTCCCTTTGTTTCCGGAATAATCTCGGAGACCAAAGTCTCTTCACTTAATAAACCTTCATCTATTACGCAGCCGATTAGTAACGCAGTTAGAGACTTGGACACTGAAAATATAATGTGCGGAGTAGTAGATGAGCAATAATTGGAATGCCACGAATACACGTTTTTACCCTTATGAGATACAAGAAAAGCATCTACTGTTGTTTCACTCAAAAAATCGTCCAACAGTGCTTCCTCATTGTCTTTTATTTTTGCGGTCAGCTTTTCATTGTTTGACTCACTGTCTTTTCTATCTGACCCTTTGGTCCAATTTATCGAAGCTGTAGGTATAATTTCCCTCACTTTAGAAAATGCTTCTCTATTGAATGGTGGTAGCCTCCAGTTAGCTAGTGTAGGTTGAGAATATTCCAATTGTATTCCTTTAATGATAAATAAACACTATGATCTGATTATAGGACAATTTCTTGGACAACAAGAAATAAAATAAGCTTACTGAACTCATGGGAGGGAATTTAGTTAGTAATAATGATAACGGTTTATAGAAATTCAGTCCAATCTTGGGAAATAGATCAAATGGGCCACATGAATGTTCAATTCTATTTTGAAAAGGCACTTCAGGGCTGTATTGTGCTTTGGAATAAATTAGGGATTAATAAGCAACCAGTCGAGTTGGGAAATACATATCTTTCTCTTGCCCGCGCCCACATACGTTTTCTTAAGGAACAAAAACCAGGAGCTCCATTTTTTTTAAAACTGGGAATAGTTCAACTTGGAGATACCGAAGTAAAACTATATTTAGAAATGATAGAAACGATTACACAGCAACCCTGCGCTGCTTTCAACTTTAAATTTCTATGGAAAAGTAAACCTCAAGAGGAAATAAAAAAGAATTTTTCTAAAGTATTTGAAGAGTTGAGAGTAGATATCCCAAGCTACGGTCAACCAAGAGGATTATCTTTACAGAAGGAAGATTTAATGTCTCTCTCACAAGCCTCTCAGAAAAATATGATTGATTCATTTGAATCAGTAATTTTGCTGAGGCAATGCGATAATTTGAGTAGGATTAAGCCGTCTGCTTATATGGGTGTTGTATCGGACTCAACGCCTCACTTGTTAGCGTATACCGGCACTATAGATGAAAATGGTATGACCAATGTTGGAAGTGCTGCACTAGAATATAAGTTTGATTTTTTTGAATACGTTCCCTTAGGTACGCACTTGAAAACAAAGTCAGGAGTCCAATCTATGTCTAATAAGACTTTTGTATGGAAGCACTGGATATTCAATGTTGAGAGCGGTAAACCAGTTGCTCTAGCAAGTGCTGTTGCGGTTACGATGGA
>CACHJY010000079.1 GCA_902580265.1 uncultured Alphaproteobacteria bacterium | reverse complement strand
GACCCCCTGCTCAGGCTTAGGGATTTGTTGCATATTATAGCCTTCTCCATGGGTCGTTTCATCTCCATAAATATGGTAAACACCAATGTTGTTTGAAACCGCTGTAAGAGACCCCGCCATTGCTTGAAGCGCTCCCGGACCAATTGAAGTCACAACAGCAGGTGTATCTTTGTAAACCCACGCATATGCAGTTGCAGCGTGAGCCATTTCAATTTCATTGCGACAGTTTATAACATCGATTACACCCTCCTCATTATAAATGCGCAAGACTTCTCCAAAGTCAGTAGAACCGTGTCCAAATATAACAAAGAACCTTTTTACACCTTGTTTTAAGAGCCCTAGCAAAAGAGCCTCAGAAAGTGTTAGCTCGATCACTTTACTATCTGTAAATTTAACGGCGCCATTTCTTTTAAATTTATTTCTGATTTTTTCTGCTCTAATTCGAATTGACTTTTGGGCGTTTTGTTTAAGATCCGTGTTTTTAATCATTAGTTTTTTCCTCTTGGTTATTTTTCTTAACCTCACTAAAAACCTGAAAGCCAACGACTAGCATAGCCAATAGGAAAAATAATAAAACGGTAGGAGATGTGTAAAAAATGTCCAAACTACCAGAAGACAACATCATAGCTGTTCGAAATTCGTTTTCCAGTGTAGGGCCTAAAACCATACCCAATATTATCGGCGTAACAGGCACTCTTAACCAAACTAATAAGTATGCAATAATACCAATAAAAGCCATTGCAAAAATATCAAAGGCACTATTCCTTATGGAATAGGCTCCTATAACGCATAATACTAACACAACTATTGCAAGCAAATCTTTTGGTATCTTTAATACGTGGACAAACAGACGAATTCCAACTAATTGCAGGCCTAAGACCCATAAATAGGCCAAAACAACTGCTACATAGATTCCGTAAACCTCATTAGCGTGGTTCATAAATAATGCTGGTCCTGGCATAATTCCATGAATCATCAGCCCTGCCAACACTATTGCCGTTGCTGGATCGCCAGGTATGCCTAGTGACAATAATGGTATGAGAGTACCTCCAGTAACTGCATTATTGGCAGTTTCTGGTGCAATAACACCCTCAATATTGCCCTTACCAAAATTGTCGGGTTTTTTCGAGAACCTTTTTGCATGATCATAAGCTAAAAATGCGGCTATTGGGCCACCAATGCCTGGAATAGCACCAATCCCGGTACCAAGAGCTGAACACCTAAGCATTAAGCCAATATTTTTCATAAAAAGTTTAACGGTTGGTAGTTCAGCCTTAACACTTGAAATTCTTGGCGTAGTTTTTAAACCTGGAGATCCATTTGTTGAAAGCGCTTCAATTATAAATGGTATGGCAAATAAACCAATAAGAGCGACCAAAAGATTTACTCCTTGAAGCAGGCTAACAAAACCAAATGTCATTCTAGGAACTCCTTCCAAAGCATCTATGCCGATAGTCATTACCATTAGACCAATGACACCAGCAATTAATCCCTTTAAAACTGAATTCCCTACCAAACCACAAATAGTGGAAAGACCAAATAATACTAAAGCAAAGATTTCTGCAGGGCCAAAACCGATAGCTACCCTGGACACGAGATCCACGGAAACAATCATAACCAAAAGACTGAATATACCTCCAAAAACTGAGACAACGACAGCTGTTCCCAAAGCGAGCGAGGCAAATCCTTGCTTTGTCATTTGATGACCATCTATTACTGTAGCTGCAGCGGACGGTGTCCCAGGTATACCAAGTAATATGGCTGATACAGACCCCCCTGTCATTCCCCCTATATAAGTGCCCAGCAAAAGACCCATTGCAGGGACCGGGTCCATGCTAAAAGTAATGGGCAAAGCGAGCGCTAATGCTACCGTAAAGGTTAGACCTGGGATTGAACCGAAAACTAAGCCCACTAAAGAACCAAGTCCTATTGACAAGATAGCTAGAGGAGTGAAAGCTAACTCAAAAGCTTCTAAAAAAAGGTCCATAAATTACCCTATGTTAACCCAAATACCATTAGCCAAATAAAGACCAAGGATTTTTTCAAAAATCACCCAACAACCTATGGTTAAACCTATTGCCATCGAAAAAATTTTTAAGAAAGATCTAACTCTTAGGTTTATTAACATTACTATGCATATGATTATCGGCGTCGATAAAACAAAGCCAATTTTCTCTAATAAAAAGCCGTATAAAGTTATTTCTACCAAGACAATCAATGCAGCTTTCCAATCAAGTTCACTTTTCTTGATTGCTTGGCTTTTATCTCTATTTGAATAAGTCTCTGGATTTTTCCTTTTTACTTGTTCGCCTAAAAGAAGAACACCAGCTAAAAATAATAAAAGAAGACCGCAGGTTAATGGAAACGCCCGAGCGCCAATCTCTCCATCGCCAAA
>CACHJY010000078.1 GCA_902580265.1 uncultured Alphaproteobacteria bacterium | reverse complement strand
ATAGTAGATAGCGACAAAGTATTGGTTTTAGACAATGGTAAAATAGTTGGGCAGGGTACGCATAATTACTTATTGTTAAAGCACACACTTTATTCTAATTTGTTTAAATCACAAGTAGAAGAGAAAAATGATGAATGAAATTAGTAAGTTTGATTTTTGCTTTGTCGACAAAAACAGAGCTCTTCTGGCCTTAGAGGGAGGGGATAAAATTAATTTTCTACAGGCACTAACTACAAACAATATTGAAAACGTTTCGAAAGAGGATATTGTCTACACTGCTATTTTGTCTCCTCAAGGTAAATATTTGTTTGATTTTTTTGTTTTTTCTTTGGGCAATAATGAAATTTTTATCGACATACACCAATCAAGAGCTATTGCTATAAAAAATTCCTCGAGTTTTATAAGCTTAATTCCGATGTTATTATCTCTGATAAAAGTTGTCAGGTTGTATTGAGTTCCGTACGAGAAGAATTTTTTCCCTTTGCTGACCCGAGAGCAAAGATTTTGGGTTGGCGTTGTTATGACTTTAAAGAAGATTATATAAGGCAGAGTAACGGTTTTGAGGAATTTCAGATCAATCGAATAAAGAGCCTTATTCCAGAAACAGGAATAGAGTTGATACCTGAGAAATCATATATATTAGAGTTGAATTTTGAAAAAATAAACGGCGTAGATTTTAAAAAAGGGTGTTATATGGGACAAGAAGTCACCGCAAGAATGAAACATAAGGCGACACTAAAAAATAAGCTCTATTGTGGGCTTATTTCTGCCAACACCGAAAATAAAGACGACAAAAAAATTTACTCTAATGGCAAGGTAGTAGGAGATATATACAGTATTTTTAATAATTACTGTTTGATCAAAATTAAAGAAGATTTTAAAAAAGACAAATTAACTGTTTTTGGAGAACCACTCACTTTAATGAATTGACGATCTAATTATTTCTGAAAACTTTTTAAAGACCGCCTCTTGATTATTTGAACAAATAATATTCCCTGTTTCCAATGGGTTGTGACTTATTTCTATACTTTCCAAAATCCCTCCCGCCTCTTTCACAATTATCATTCCTGCAGCAATATCCCATGAAGATAAGTTTTGTTCCCAAAAGCCATCAAACCGACCAGCCGCAACATATGCCAAATCCAATGAAGCAGCGCCATTTCTTCTTATTCCTGCACAACGAGGCATGAGATTGCCAATAGTTGAAAGACAATTTTGTAAGTGATCATTTTGACCAAAAGGAATACCTGTAGAAAATAACATTTCCTGGAAGGTCGTTCTATTAGACACTCTTAATCTCTGTTCATTCAACCAAGACCCACCTCCCTTCTGTGCAGAAAACAATTCGTCTTTGATGGGATCATAAATGATCCCTGCAACAATTTCCTTTTTATGTTCGAGAGCTATAGAGATAGCCCAATGAGGAATACCATGCAAAAAATTGGTTGTTCCATCTAAAGGATCTACTACCCATCTTCTGGTAGGGTCTTCTCCTTGTGTTTCATCACTTTCTTCAGCACACCAACCATAGCTTGGTCGAGCTGAAAGTAATTCCTCTTTAATAATCTTTTCTGCTCTCAAATCAGCTTTTGACACAAAATCACCTGCCTTTTTTGATACAACCTGAAGTTTTTCTATCTCATTAAAATCTCTAATAAGCGATCTTGATGCTTTCCTAGCAGCCTTTATCATAATGTTTAAATTAGCAGTGTTGTTATGCATAAGAAGCCTTTTGGTATACTTAACATCTCTCAAGATATTCGCATGTGTCTGTGGAAACTATTATCGCTTCACCTTGAGCAATAAATTGAGGAACCATAATTCGAAGCCCATTGTCAAGGATTGCTGGTTTTGAACTATTTGCAGCAGTTTGTCCCTTAATCGTAGGTTCAGTTTCTTGTACCACACAGGATAACTTTTCAGGCAGAGAAACGTTTAAGGCCTCATTTTTAAAAAACTCAATTTGTACTACCAGTCCCTCGGTAAGAAAATTGGAAATAACATTTAAGGACTCCTCTTTAATAGTGACTTGTTCAAAGGTTTCATTATCCATAAATATGAAGTCTTCGTCACTTTTGTATAAAAACTGGTGGTCCTTTTGTTCAAGTCTTACTCTTTCAACTTTGTCAGCTGACCTGAATCGCTCATTTAGTTTAGAGTTTGTTCTAATGTTTTTTAGTTCTACTTGAGCAAAAGCACCACCTTTACCTGGTTTAACATGAGAGGTTTTTACTGCAATCCACAGCTCATTCTTGTGCTCAATAACATTACCTTTTCTTATTTCATTTCCATTTATCTTGACCATCTTTTGTACTTCTATTTCTGAGATTGGTACCGATGGTTGGATTCGAACCAACGACCCCTAGATCCACAATCTAGAGCTCTAACCAACTGAGCTACATCGGCTTACTATACGTTCGTAACTTGTATGTTAAAAAAGAAAA
>CACHJY010000077.1 GCA_902580265.1 uncultured Alphaproteobacteria bacterium | reverse complement strand
GCTAACAGTGGCTTAAGAATAGCCATTCCTGCCTTCATGGCATTGGCTGCTAATAAAACCTCCGGTACGAACAATATACCATCACGAAAGTCCTCTCCGACTATCCGCATGCCTTCTACCAATGCTTTTGTTAAAACATCATAAGGTTGCCATTTTCTCTCCAAAAGGATATTGACACCTTCAACGATCTCATCATTAAGACCGTCATATAAATCATCGTGCATTTGGAGAACGAGCTCATCGTCACTAAGCTCACTAAGAATAATTTCTTCGCCAATTTCCTCTTCGTCAGACATACCAAACCTCCACTAAGAGACTCAATTTTCCTCAGTGTTCACGAAAATTTTAATTTGGTCAATCATAGATTTTAACCCATTTGATCTTTGTGAGGATAGGTGTGCGTTTAAGCCTAATTTCTCAAACTCTGCCCTTGGATCAACGGCTTGTGCTTCGACAAGTGTTTTTTCTTTATATAGGCTTAAAAGAATAGCGATTAAGCCCTTAACTATTAGAGCATCAGAGTCTCCTTCTATATTGAATACTTTAGCATTATTAGGTTTGTTCCATGTCATATCTAGCCAGACCTGACTTGCGCAACCATTTACCTTATTTTTGTCTGTTTTCTTTTCATCTGGGAGGGAGACTTGCTTTCCCAAATCGATTATATATCCGTATCTATCTTCCCACTCACTAAATAAATCGAGGTCTTCCTTAATCTGATCAAAATTCATGTTTATATTCCTTAACAACTTTATACTGTTATAAGATGTAAGCCATTATCATTGAACGTAAGAGATATTTCACCATTTTTTAGTTTCAATGCATCTTCACCAAAAATTTTGAATCTCCATCCCTCTAAAGCCCTCACATTTGGATTTTCGTGTCGTGCAATCATTTCAATATCCTTTGAGCTAGCGATTAATTTTGTTGCCACATTATGACAAGAGGCATTAAATTTAAGAAGAACTTTCAAAAGCTCAACGAGAGCTAGCTGGCTCGAAGATAAGGGAATACATTGATAGCCCTCGATAGGCTCGTCAGGTAAAGATTTAGAGCTTTTTATACACTCTAAAATACCTTTTGCAATCCATCCAGTTTTCAACGCCTTAGATGGCAATCTAGAGCTATAAAGATCTTGAAGTTTTTTTGGTCTCTGAGAAGCTATTTGAATTATTTCTTCATCTTTTAAAATATGTCCTCTTGGTAAATCCCTTTTCTGAGCTTCATTTTCCCTAAACGAAGAAATGCTCTTTATAATTTTAATAAAATCTTGATCTTTCCTTCGAAGCCTTATCTTTTTCCAAGACTGGTCTGGATCAGTGGAATACGTTTTAGGGTTTTTAAGAATATCAAATTCTTCTTTTACCCAAGAAAGCCTATTAGAGTTATTTATTTCATCTTTAAGCTTTTCATAAATAGTTCTTAAATAAGTTACATCAGATAAGGCATAATTGATCTGCTTATCTGAAAGTGGTCTCTTTGACCAATCTGTAAACCTACTAGATTTATCTATTTTTTTCTCTGCAATTTGATTTACTAAAGTCTCATAAGCAACTTGATCACCAAAGCCACAAACCATAGCAGCGATCTGAGTATCGAATATAGGTTTTGGAAGTACGCCTGTTTTATTGAAAAAGATCTCTAGATCCTGCCTTCCCGAATGCAAAACTTTTAAAACACTTTCATTTGATAAAAGGTCAAAAAATGGTTTAAGGGATAATTTTTCTGATAGCGGATCTATTAACGCAAAACTGTCTTTACCTTTTTCAGGATAAGCAATTTGGATTAAACATAGTTTAGCGTAATAAGTCTTATCACGCATAAACTCCGTATCAATGGTTACATAGGGATAATTTGCGGCCGCTAAACAAAAAGCCTCAAGATCCTGAGTAGTATCAATTATTGACACGTAATTCCCTTTATAGTTTTAATTGTGCGCTATCCCTCTTAGAAACTCTTTCATACCAATCCCTCAAACCTGTCATTAAATCAGGTATTGGTTCTTTGATTGCTCTTGTGAAATCAACAGCAACAAACGCCCATATATCGGCGGCCGTAAACCTATCTGAGCACAAAAAAGATTTGCCATTTAGTTGTTGGTTTAATGTTTCAAAGTATGATTTAACCCTTTCTCTTCCCCTAATTGCTAATTCTGGAATTTGTTCATAATTCTTTGGACCAGTAATCGCTCTATTTTTCATAGCTTTAGACGTATTTCTTAAACAATCTGCAATTGCTATAAATAAATTACTTTCAATGTCATTAATTAAGTTAATTATTTGTCCCTTTTCTTCGTTTGTGCTTCCAAGTAGATTTATTTCAGGAAACTCTTGCTCAAGATAGACACATATAGAAAGACTGTGATAAAAGACATTGTTTTCTTTAGAAACCAAGACAGGAACTGTATTGCGTGGATTTATTTTTGAAAACCAATCCTCCATTTGTTCTG
>CACHJY010000076.1 GCA_902580265.1 uncultured Alphaproteobacteria bacterium | reverse complement strand
TATGGTTCAATGGTGAGAGAAGACCCTCGATGGAGCCATACGAGGTTGCAAAAAAAACAGGCATAGCTAGAACTTTTCAGAATATCGCATTGTTCAAAGGAATGACTACTGTTGAGAACGTTATGACTGGTAGACAGCTGCAAATGAAAAAAAACTTTTTATGGCAGATGCTGCGTTATGGTCCTGCGATTAAGGAAGAGGTCGAGCATAGGCGCAGATGTGAGGAAATAATTGACTTTCTTGAAATTAATCATATCCGAAAAACCCCTGTTGGAGCGTTGCCTTACGGATTGCAAAAGAGAGTTGAGTTGGCAAGAGCACTAGCAATGGAGCCTCGGCTTCTACTTTTAGACGAGCCCATGGCAGGTATGAATGTAGAAGAAAAACAAGATATGTCTCGTTTCATAGTAGATGTAAATGAGGAATTTGGAACGACAATAGCTCTAATAGAGCATGATATGGCAGTCGTAATGGATTTAGCCGATAGGGTGGTTGTATTAGATTACGGAAAAATGTTGGCCGATGGAACACCCTCAGAGGTCCAATCTAATCAAGCAGTGATAGATGCATATTTAGGAGTACCTCACTAATGGAAATACTACACATGATATTTATTTCGCCATTTTTAGACATGGCTGCCCTACCCGATTTGTTTCTACAGGCGTTGTGGGAAGGATTTGTTGGAGGAACATTATATGCTCTGCTAGCATTAGGATTTGTTTTGATATTTAAAGCTTCAGGCGTATTTAACTTTGCTCAGCCAGTCTTAATGGTTTTGGCTGCTTTATCTTTGGTTAGCTTTTACGAGATGGGAGTAAATCCTTGGGTTAGTGTTGTTTTAGTTTTGGCAGTTATGTATTGCCTTGCGTTCGGGGTGGAAAGGCTGATTTTAAGGAATTTGGTTAATCAAGATGGCAATATTTTATTTATGTCAACAATTGGTTTGACGTTTGTAATAATAGGTTCAGCCCAATGGGTTTTTGGGGGTAGGCCTCGTTCAATGATTCACGAAGATTTAGGATTTCCAGTTGGAAGTAGTGGGTGGGATGTCTTTGGCGGAGCTGTGTATTTTGAGCATATAGATATTTCGGCTGCAATAATTGCAAGCGTCCTAATAGGTATTCTGGCCATTTTCTTCAGTAGGACAAAAATTGGTAGAGGGCTAAGAGCAGTGGCAGACGATCATCAGGCCGCTCTATCTGTGGGGATTTCGCTTAATCAAATATGGGTTATTGTGTGGTTTGTTGCTGGGATTGTGGCGTTGGTCGGAGGTATTTTTTGGGGAGCTAGGTCAGACGTATCTTTCGCTCTGCAGATTATAGGCCTTAAGGCTCTGCCAGTGCTCATTATAGGAGGATTTACCTCCGTGCCAGGGGCCATTTGTGGAGGCTTGATTATTGGACTGGGAGAAAAAATCTTTGAAATCTATTGGGGTCCCATGATGGGCGGAAGTGTTGAGGGCTGGTTTGCCTATGTTATCGCACTAATTTTTCTACTTTTTAGACCTCAGGGTCTGTTTGGTGAAAAGATTATAGAGAGGGTTTAAGATATGTTTTACAGAGAAACTGGACAATTTAAATCCAAGTATAAGGATGAATTGGCGGCATTTCCACTTTTTGAGGATAAGATTGGAATAGCTATATTGGGTATATTATCGTTTATTGTAATACCGTGGATAGGAATACCTGGATTAAAATACGAATTCGCAATGAGTGCAATTATGATCCCCGTTATGGTTTTCATTATTATGACCCTAGGGTTGAACATTCTCTTGGGCTTTGCCGGTCAAATTTCATTAGGTACAGGAGCTTTTAGTGGAGTAGGAGCGTATGCCTTCTATAAGCTGATATCCATTTATCCGGATATTAATATCATTATTGCATTAATATTGTCTGGATTGATAAGTGCTGTGGTTGGAATGCTTTTTGGATTACCTTCGCTTAGGATTAAGGGCTTTTACCTGATGGTTGCAACTTTGGCAGCTCAATTTTTCCTTACCTGGGCTTTTATTAGAGTATCTTGGTTGTATAACAATAACGCTAGCGGAGCAATAGAAGGCCCAAATAAAGAAATGTTTGGAATAGTGATGATTGGACCACAGTCTAGTGAGATAACTCGTTATTACTTCGTGTTGGTAACATTAATAATTCTCACATGGATAGCTTCCAATGTTATTAGAGGTCGTATTGGCCGATCGTGGATGATGATAAGAGACATGGATATCGCTGCAGAATTGATAGGTATTAGGCCACTTGCAGCTAAATTGTCCGCTTTTGCTTTTTCCTCCTTTTACATAGGTATTGCAGGAGCATTGATGGTGTTTTTCTGGCTAGGCGCTGCTGAAGCTGAAAGCTTCGATATTAATCATAGTTTTTTATATTTGTTTATGGTTATTATTGGTGGACTTGGTTCAATTACTGGCTCTTACATGGGGGCTATTTTTGTTTGGGTGCT
>CACHJY010000075.1 GCA_902580265.1 uncultured Alphaproteobacteria bacterium | reverse complement strand
TTGCCGAACCATTCTTGCATCCACCCTGCGCTTTGATTACTATCCTGTTGCAATGCCACCCATACATTTTGCCACACACTTAAATCTTTAAATAATCGGATATTTTGAAAGGTTCTCGAAATTCCACTTGCTACTCTTTCATGAGTAGGAAGCCCACTAACATTCAAGTTATCTACGGATATATTTCCTGAGTCAGCTGGGAAAACTCCACAAATTAGATTTATAGTGGTACTTTTCCCAGACCCATTTGGTCCTATTAATCCAACAATCTCTCCCTTATCAATATTAAAGGAAAGATCATCGACTGCTTTAACACCACCAAAATTTTTCCCAATATTTTCGATTTTTAGCATGACTTAAGTATCTCGTCTTTTAGCAAGCTTAGACCAATTAAAAATCGGTATATTGATCAATCCTTTGGGATAAAAGTTCATTACAAGGATTATAAGTAATCCAAACAATAAGTTTCGGTAATCACCTAAAAACCTCAAGCCCTCTATTAATATCCCTTGAATAAATACAACTGCAAATAAGGTTCCAAAAACATTCTTTAGTCCACCCAGAATTGGATAGGCGACGGCAAATGTCGCCAATAAAATTGTAAAACTATTGTGATCAACATATGTCGTTGAGTGAGCATATAAACCGCCGGCAATTCCGGCAATAAATCCACCACCCGTCATTGCGCTAACTTTCACGATAGTTAAATTAACTCCAGAGCTTTGGGCAGCTAACTCATCCTCACCGACTGCTCTCAAAACAGACCCTACTTTAACTCTATCAAGCCACCATAATGCGGCTATTACCAAAATAACAACAATCCAGATAAAGGAGACAATTTCGTAAGGTTCCCATCCATTTGCCGCAAAATATCTGATTTCCCGAAATCCTTGTGCCCCATCTGGTCCAACTTCTATTCCATTTTTGTCAACAAGCCATCTAAGATTAAAGAAGTACAGTCTTACTATTTCAGAAAAAGCTATTGTAGCTATAACCAACATCAGACCTTTTATTCTCAAAGCTGGAAACCCAACTAAAAAGGCAAAAAAACTAGCCATCAAAGCTCCTACACCTAGGGCTAGGAAAATATTAATCCCATAAATAACGGTTAAAATACCGGAGGTATAGGCACCAATTGCGAAGAACCCAACCTGCGCCATACTTAATTGCCCCGTCAACAAGAGTAAATAAGCAGATAATCCCAAAAGCGTGTGGAACCCTATATTTTGCAATATGCCAAAGTAATACTCCATATCAATCTCTGTTAATTTCGTTTCCAAAAAGTCCGTTTGGTCTTAAAACTAAGAATACGAATAGCAGGAGAAACACATAGATATCTCTCTCATTTACTCCTCGTACTAATAGAAAAAAATTTTCGACCCCGCCAATCAGTAACCCAGCTATTATAGCTCCTCTGATACTACCCAAACCACCGATAACAGACGCTATTAATCCCTTTATAGTTAATGGGATTGTCAATAGTGGAGATATCACTCCCACAGATGCGGCCGCCAAACATCCAGCAAATCCGCCTAAAACTCCTGCCAAAACAAAAGTCGATATATTGATTGTATGAATAGGAATACCGCACAACCTCGCTGCTACATTTTGCTGTGAAACTGCTCGAGTAGCTAACCCAAGACGAGTATAATAAAGAAGGTAAATTATTACTCCCATGGATACCAAACCAAATATCATTATGAAAATTAGGTCTCCTCTAAAACCAAGATCTCCTAGCATAAAATAAGCCTCTGAAAAAATTCCTAATTCCGGAAAGGTAAGTGGAGACCCCTGAGTTTCGTGAATTATAACTTCATCAATAAAAAACAATGCTCCTATAGAGGCCATTAAAGAGCCGAGATGGTTGCTAGAAGGAATTAAGCGAAAAGAAACTAGGTAAACTAATATACTAAGCAATCCTGCTGCGATTGGGCCGATAAAAAAAATCAAAACTAGGGGTAGCGAAAAGAGAGTGGCAATACCTAAGCCTACATAGGCGCCGCCTATAGAAGATGCCGCATAAGCCATATTTAACTTTTCCATCGCCCCAAAAATTAATGTGAAACCAAGTCCGATGAGTGCATAAATAGACCCAAACAGAACTCCATCTATCAGAGATTGAAGGATGTCAATAAAACCGATGCCCATAACTTAAAAATCTTTTTAAAAAAATACCTGGCCGGACACGTTATGTCCGCCCAGGCATTGTACCTCATTCAATTGATTTAGTTTCTTGGATCGTGAAGAACTTCCCAGTTACCATTTTTTGCATGAACAAAAACAAATGGCTTCAACGCCTCGCCTTCATCCTGAACTCTAGTAACTTTACCAATCAAGCCTTCTGTAGTTTCCAAAGCCTCTAAACCATCACGTATCTTGGCTCTTTCTTCATTAACTTTTGAAGGGTCGCCTGTGATTCCGACAGCTTCTATAACGTCTTTAATCATCATAACATTTTCCCAAGCAGCA
>CACHJY010000074.1 GCA_902580265.1 uncultured Alphaproteobacteria bacterium | reverse complement strand
ATGTCCGTCAGACCGAGTAATGGAATAGAGATATTTGCCAAGATTATAGGGTAAGCAAGACTTAATAACCTTTTATCAATTTTAGTTAAAAACTGGCTCGGCATTCTACATTTCACAAAATAATTAAAACTATAAAAATTAAATTGACCATATAGACAAATTGATAATATGTTTGAACAGTTAAACTTGACGTAAACGTCAAATTAATATCAGCTGGAGGTATTGCAATGAACGTAATTTCCGTAAAAAGTAAGGAAGATAAAGTTAACACCATTACAGAGATGTGTAAACTGTTCCAAGTTAGCGCTCGAACACTGAGGTTTTACGAAGCAAAAGAGCTCTTGTTTCCAATCAGAAAGGGCCAACATCGTTTATTTACTAAGAGTGATAGAGGAAGAATGAAATTAATTATGCAAGGGAAAAGATTCGGCTTTAGTCTAGAAGAAATAAGGCAATTACTTAATTTATATAATTTTGGTGATCATCGAACTAGACAAATCAAGCAAACCTACCAACTTGGTTTAAAAAGACTATCTTCAATGGAACAACAGAAGAAGGAGCTAGGCATGGCAATAAAAGATTTGAAAACCCAGCTTCAGCTCTGTAAAGACTTGCTTCTCAAAAGAGGGGCTGACTCAAAAGATTTATAATTAAACATTTGAAAGACAAACAATGCATTCATATCAACCACCTTTAGACGATTTCAATTTTATACTTCATCATTTTCTTAAGATAGAAAAAGAGGATATCAAGGGCTATAGGGATCTATTACCTGAATTTACCAAAACAATCTTTGAGGAAGCTGGTAAGTTAGCGAGCGAAGTAATATCTCCGTCAAACAAAGATGGCGATGAGCAGGGGTGTAGATTAGAAAACGGAATTGTTCGAACTCCAGAAAGTTTCAAAATCGCTTTTGATAAGCTGCGAGATGGCGGTTGGCTGTCTCTCGATATTGAAAAAGAGTTTGGAGGTCAAAATTTGCCAATTATACTTTCTACAGTAACCAATGAAATGTTTACAAGCGCTAATATGTCACTAACTATGTACAGTGGCCTTTCCAGGGGGGCGTATTCCGCTATTTTTCTTCACGGTTCAGAGGACCAAAAGCAATTATATTTACCTAAATTAGCTACATGTGAATGGACCGGCACGATGAATTTAACGGAGCCTCATTGTGGCACAGACTTAGGGTTGATAAGAACTAAAGCAGTTCCTAATGAAGATGGTTCATACCAAGTTTCAGGTCAGAAAATTTTCATTTCCTCTGGTGATCATGATTTATCAGAAAATATCATCCATTTAGTTTTAGCCAAGACCCCGGATGCTCCAGAGGGAGTTAAAGGAATATCATTATTCGTAGTCCCAAAATTTCTTGTAAATGAGGATGGATCATTAGGTGAGAGAAATAAATTATCAGTTGGAAAAATAGAAAAAAAGATGGGCATCAAAGGTAATGCTACCTGCGTTATGAATTATGATGGCGCTAAAGGTTATCGAGTTGGCGAAGAAAATAAAGGCCTAAGAGCGATGTTCACAATGATGAATGAGGCTAGATTAGGAGTAGGAATGCAAGGATTAGCGCAAGCTGAAATAGCTTATCAAGCGGCACTAGCTTATGCAAAAGACAGAAGACAGGGACGAGCTATCCAAGGAAAAGCAGAGCCTGACGAGAAAGCAGACCCAATTATTGTTCACCCAGATGTTAGAAGAAATCTTATGGAACAGAAATCATTTATCGAAGGGGCAAGAGGCTTCATTGCGTGGGCTGCTGTGCTTCTTGACAGAGCAAAAAGAGAAGGAGATAAAAGTGCCGAGGGAATTGCAAGTCTGTTAATTCCTGTAATTAAAGGATACGTTACAGATAAGGGCTTTGAGTATACTATAAACGCCCAGCAAGTTTTTGGAGGCCATGGCTACATAGAAGAATGGGGTATGAGCCAATACGCTAGAGATTGTCGAATTGCAATGATTTATGAAGGCACAAATGGAATTCAAGCGCTTGATTTAGTTGGCAGAAAGTTAGCTATGGATGGCGGAAAGCATATGAGAGAATATCTTAATTTAGTTCAGAGTTTCATTAAAGAAGAGCATTCTGAAGATTTTAAAAATGATTTTATTACCCCTCTGAAAAAATCAATTGAACATCTGAGGACAGCGCTGATGTTTTTCATGGAGAACGGGTTGAAGAACCCTCTGAGCGCTGTTTCTGGTGCAACTGATTTTCTCCATTTGGTAGGATTAGTTTCCCTTGGATTTATATGGGCTAAAAAGGCTCAGTCTGCTGGAGAGCAACTAAAAAATTCTTCGTCCAATAAAAACTTCCTTGAGGCAAAGATTTTGACAGGTTCCTATTTTATGAATCGGCAGCTCCCAGAAACGAAACTTAGATTAGACAAGATTTTAACTGGAGAAAAGCAAGTTATGAGCTTGGCGGCAAATCAATTTTAAATGGGAAAGGATCCATAGATGGAAGACGCATATATTTACGATACAGTTAGAAGTC
>CACHJY010000073.1 GCA_902580265.1 uncultured Alphaproteobacteria bacterium | reverse complement strand
GATCAAAAAAAAATGAAGAGAAAAGAATAGCCATCGTTTTATCTTCATACCCGGGTCGTGACTTTCAATTAGCTCATGCGCTTGGCCTAGACACAATTAAATCAACAAAGCATATTTTAGGTTTTCTGGGGGATAATGGATTTAAATTCTCTGACCCTGACAAGTTTTTTTGAAAAGTTAAAAAGCTCTAGGATAGAGGTTCCCATCAAGTTATACGAAAGGCTTCTAAATCTCATTCCACTGAAACCTAGAACTAAATTATTTAAAACATGGGGTGATTTCGAAGAAGATGCTTTTTTTGAAAAGGACAAGTTTGTTCTTCACGGTTATAAAAACAATAATTTTTTTGTGCTGGTGCAACCCTCAAGAGGTTTAATAGAGGATAAAAAAGCAGATTATCACGATCTCGATAAAATACCTTGTCACAGCTATGTGGCAATGTATCTCTGGTTGCAGATGCAAAATATTGACGCATTTCTTCACATGGGAACGCATGGAAGTCTCGAATGGCTGCCAGGGAAAACAGTAGGTCTTTCCAATCAGTGCTGGCCCGAGTTACTAGTAAACGACATACCTTTTATTTATCCGTTTATTGTTAATGATCCGGGAGAAGCATCGCAGGCAAAAAGAAGATTGGGGGCTCTAACTGTGGGGCACATGCCTCCAAAAATTCAGACTATGGATCTTCCAAATGAATTGAGAGATCTTGAATTTCTATTAGATGAATATTCTACGAGCGGTGATCTCGATCAAGTAAGGAAAGAGCATATTGAAAAGAAAATAATTCATGAGGCTAAGAAAATAAAATTAGATAAAGAGCTATCGGTTGATCCCATAACATCAGATAATGAATGGTTAACAAGAATAGACTCTTTTGTTTGTGATTTAAAGGAATCCCAATTTTCAAGTGGTCTTCATATATTTGGCAAAGGAGATTGTGGAGCATCCGAACTGAATGGCTTACTCCGATGCCTAGAGGGGAAAAGAATTAACAGTGGACCATCGGGATCGCCATATAGGAACCGTACTGATATTAAACCTACAGGCAGGAATATATATGCTGTAGACCCTAGATCGATACCCACAAAAATAGCTTTCCAAAATGGACAAGCAATGGCAGATGAGTTTGTAAGACAATATTTGCAAGATAATGGAGATTATCCAAAAAATTTAACCATTGATCTTTGGGGATCAGCTTCTATGCGAACGGGAGGACAAGAGTACTCAATGGTACTTGCTTTTGCTGGCCTTACACCAATTTGGGACAAAAATAACGCTCGGATCCTTGGCTTTAGCATTCTATCACTAGCAGAGCTAGGTCGCCCGAGAATTGATATTACTATCAGACAGTCGGGTTTGTTCAGAGACATCTTTCCAGAGCTTAATAGATTATTTTTTGATGCAATCGATAAACTTCATGAAAGAGATGAGACATTGAAAGATAACCCTTATAAAAACAAGGTTGATAGAATTTTTGCGCCTAAGCCTGGATCTTTTGGGGTAAATATCAAAGAAAAAATTAAAGGATCCCTAGCCGATCACACGGCTAAGATTGGCGAGGCATGGATGAAGAGCTCGGCTTGGGCTTATCAGAAGAATGGAAAATTTAACCAAAATACAGAAAGTCTTAAGAAAAGGTTAGCCGATACTGAAGCACTAATTCACTCTCATGATTTATGTGAAAGTGATTTGTTGTCAGCAAAGGATTATGCTGACCACATAGGGGGTTTTAACGCAGCTGTTGCCAGTATGCAGAAAACCAATCCTAAACTATATCATTTAGATATTTCATCCGATGGAATTCCAAAAGTTCGTACAACAAATCAAGAATTAGCAAGAATTATCAGGGGAAAGCTTTCTGACGATAAGTGGGTTTCAGGAATGTTGCAGCATGGTTACAGAGGCGCGGCTGAAATAACAGAACTAGTATTCAACTTGTCTAATTTTGGCAAATCTGGAGTATATTTACCTAATCACTTAATAGAATTGGTATATAACTCAACTTTAGCCAATACAAAAGTTGCTGACTTTATGGCAGATGAAAATATAGATGCTCTTAAAGGTTTAGAAAATACTTTTAGTGAGCTTAGAGACTTAGGCCTATGGAAAAGTTTTCATAACTCTATTCGATATGAGGAAAGACTGGTTGAAAATGGCTAGGGTCTTAGGAATATGCCCAACTATTGACTCACCAATTAAATCTAACGATGGATACTTAATCCGTTTCAGGCCAAAATACGGATATCTCTCATCTAAACAACTCTCTATTCTTGCTGATGCAATTTCTAGTTTTGGAAGTAACTTTATCGAATTGACATCGCGAGCTAACATCACAGTAAGAGGTCTTCAAAAAAAACATCTTGAACAGCTATCAAATTTCCTCAATCAGGCCGGTATTATTAATGCTGCTGAAAAAAAGGAGAATATTTCAAATATCATTTATAGTCCCTTTTCTACGAAAAATAAAAAACTAACACAAAAGATAGCAAGTATTTTAGAAGATAATCTTAATAATATTCCCAAACTCCATAAGAAATTCGGTATTGCTGTTGACTTAGGAGAAGTGGCCAGCCTGCAAGAAACCAATGCAGACCTCAGGATAGAGACAAACAAAGAAAAAATTCTAATTTTAAGAATTGACGGTTTAGATCG
>CACHJY010000072.1 GCA_902580265.1 uncultured Alphaproteobacteria bacterium | reverse complement strand
CCATAACCGTCAAAAACATAATCACTAGAAATATGAAGAAAGGGTATGGAAAGCTTAAAACATTCTCTCGCCATATATTCTGGTGCCTTTGCATTAATTATTGTTGCATGGATTTCATCATTCTCTGCAAGATCGACATTTGTATAAGCGGCTGCATTAATGACTCCTTTTGGAGAAATTGTTTTAATAACTTTTGCACAATCTTCTGGATACTGAAGGTTTGCATCTTTTCTGCCTAAAGAAAAAACATTTGGAAAAAATGATAGCTCTTTACCTACTTGACCTGTCTTTCCAAAAACTAAAATCAATTTACAATCTCATTTTTCAAAAAAAAGCGAGGTTTTTTAAATAAAGTTCGCCACCATTTCTCGTTATCAAGATACCATTCCACTGTTTTAATTAATCCTTCCTGAAGTTTTACTTTTGATCGCCACCCTAGTTCAACGTTTATTTTGCTAACATCTAAAGCATACCGCTGATCATGGCCAAGACGATCTTCAACATATGTTATTTGCTCTTGATAGTTACATTTTTTTGGCTTTAATCTATCAAGAATAGAGCATATACTTTTTACCAAGACTATATTTTCAACCTCATTATTACCACCTATATTGTAAGTTTGACCTATACTTCCCTCTTCAAAAACTTTCAAGAGAGCATTGGCGTGATCATCCACGTACAACCAATCTCGAACATTAGTCCCATTTCCATATATAGGTATTTTGTTTCCCTCTATTGCATTAATTATTGATACGGGTATTAATTTTTCAGGAAATTGAAGAGGACCATAATTGTTCGAACAATTTGTAATTATGACCGGTAATTTATAAGTCTTATACCAGGCTCTAGCTAGGTGATCACTAGAAGCTTTTGAAGCAGCGTAGGGGTTATTAGGAAAATATGGAGTACTTTCAGTAGCATATTGTTTAGGCTTCATTGAACCAAATACTTCATCCGTTGAAATATGATGAAATACAAAACTCTTTGGTCGATCTTGAGATTCCCAGTATGTACGGAAGAGCTCTAACAAATTGTAGGTTCCTTTAATATTGGTATCTATAAACTCTAGGGCTCCACTTATTGAACGATCAACATGGCTTTCAGCAGCTAGATGCATAACCCCATCAGGCCTAAAACTATCGATTGCTGATTTTATATCGGAGACATTTAGTATATTTCCTTTAAAAAATTGATAATTTTGATTATTTTCTATTTCTCTATTGTTTTGCTGAGATCCTGCATAGGTAAGGGCGTCAAAGTTTAATATTTTAAAATTTCTTCTAAGGGCAATATTTATGAGGTTAGAGCCAATAAAACCTGATCCACCAGTTACTAGAATCTTTTTCATTTAATTCTTCTCATAAACAAAAGGATTTTGTATTTCTCTAAAAAAAGGAGCATTCTTGTCTTTAAAGTCCATTTGATCCATATCAGGATTTATGGGCCAATTAATGGCTAAATCTGGATCATCATATCTAACAAACCCCTCGTATTCTGGCGCATAGTAATTGGAGCATTTATAAATTATCTCAGAATTAGGTTCAAGGGTAATAAAACCGTGAAGAAATCCCTGAGGAATAAAAAGTTGCTTTCCATTTTCAAAACTTAATTCCTCTCCCAACCATTTGCCAAACGATGGACTACCTTTTCTTATATCTACTGCAATATCGAATAAACTTCCTTTCCCACATCTTACTAACTTGGCTTGAGCATACGGTGGATACTGAAAGTGAAGCCCACGCAGGGTTCCAACTCTATTGGACAAAGAATGATTGTCCTGAACAAAATCAACATCAAAGCCTTGGGCCAAAAAGTTCTTTTTATTCCAGGATTCAGAGAAAAAACCCCGCTTATCTTCGTGTCTTGTTGGTGTTATAACTCTTGGTTCCACTATCTATATTACGCCTCGAAGCAAAAGCCACTTTGTCATATCAGGTTCATTCTTGCTTAAATAAAAAGGTGTATTTTGCAATTTTTTTCTATCAATTGTAATTTTATTTGTGAGGACCCATTAGGAAGCATTTCTTCTTTTAATATTGTTGTCAACAAAAATAGATTTCGTGATTTTGAATACCGCGGCACGAGTAGAATATAATTCTTCGTATAGCCTTATACAATTTTTTGAAAACTTATTTTTATTTTCTAGCTGCTCCACCAATCTTAACGTCTTTATTTGTAATTCCTCTAATGAACCAGTATCACTTACCTCTCCAACTTCATAGTCCAAAATAAGTTTTGACAAATCATTACCCCTGTTGATGTGAGCTATGACTGGCAGACCATTTTGAACGTAACTCAAAAATTTACCTGGTATGTTATGAGACTTATGCCTTGGGTCTAAGAACACCATTCCAATGTGACATTGACTTAACAGATGTGGGATTTCGTTAGGGTCAATTTCTCTATGAAACATTATGTTTTCAAGACCTTCTTTCTTTGCTCTCAGCTCCATTTTTTTTTGTTCAGTTCCTCTACCAACCAACAAAAAACCAATGTTTTTATTGGCACAAAGTTTTTTTGCCAAATCTAAAATATTTGAAACGCCCTGAGCAACACCCATGTTTCCCAAATAAATAAGTATTTTTTTCCTTGAAAACTTCGTCTTATCTATATTGATAGAACCACTAGAGCGGGGCCTTTTAGAAAGCCAGTTG
>CACHJY010000071.1 GCA_902580265.1 uncultured Alphaproteobacteria bacterium | reverse complement strand
ACCAAATACCTTTTTTAAACCCTTAAGCTCAAGCATTATTTTTTTTCACTAATTTACGTTTTATTCTACTTACGAGCCGAGGACTTATAATTCCCTCCGGAAAAACAATTAAAATAGCTGCAACTAAACCTCCAAATAAAATCATTCGATACTCTGATAAAAACCGAATACTTTCTAATAAACCAATATCAATAAAAACTCCTATTAAAGGACCTAAAGGGTAGCCTAAGCCTCCAATGATAGAATAAGCTAAACCGTGGACACCAAGCATAATTCCAAACATAGAGGGCTCAATATACGTGTTAAATAAAGCAAATAAACCTCCGCCAAAACCAGCCACTCCACCAGCTAAAGTAATAAAACCCATACGATAAAAAAAAGGCCTGATCCCAATAGACTGGGCAACTATTTGGTCTTTCCCCACCAATCTGGCGTTTTTAAATAACTTGGAGTTTTCCATGAATATTAAAAGTATTATTAAAGTCAAAAGACTTGATAAAGCGATAACTAGAAAATTTTCAGGAGAAATGTTATTTTCAAAAATCCAACGAATGTTTTGAAATCCCTCAGGGCCATTTGGCCCTATGGTTCCTGAGTTTGTTTCAACTGTGTACTCTACCTTATATAGAGACAATCTTAATAATTCAGCAAAAGATAGACTGGCAACAGCAAAATATAAGCCAGATAATCTAACAGTTAAAAAACTTAAAACTAGTGCAAAAGAAGCACTGACAATAAATGCAAAAAACAAAGCAATCACTAAGTCTAGGCCAAGTAGAGCGGTTGAGGTTGCTGTCATGTAAGCGCCTATACCAAAAAATGCCTGTTGCCCAAAGGATACCTCACCCACAATCAAAATTAGATATGCAGAAATGGCTATGAAAGAAATCAAAGTCATATTAGTCAAGATTGTTACGAGGTATAAAGACATCTATATTCTTTCATCTCTAGATTTAAGATCTTTGTAGATATTGACACCCATTAATCCTCCAGGTCGAATTATCAAAACGATTAATAAAATGGAAAAAGTTGTAATTTCTCTAAAAACCGGACCGAATTGGTATGAAAGATGCGCTTCTAATAATCCGAGCAACAATCCTCCCCAAAAAGCTCCGGTAAGAGAGCCCAGTCCCCCTATCATCATCGCAACCAAACCTTTGAGAGTGCACCAAAATCCAAATAGTGGAGTTACTTGGGACTCGGTCGATAACACCAAGAATGCTGCAATACCGCCGATAACGCCAGCCACTATAAATGTCAAAGAATTAACAAGGTTTGTATTGCACCCCATAATCTTTGCGGTATCCGCTGAATTCGAAACGGCTCTCAATACTATGCCATACTTAGTTTTATATACTGCCAGAAATAAAATAGCCGAAATAAGAAATGCAATAAATATATTGAAGATTTGGTCACCTCTAAAAAAAAGCCCCCCAAACTCAAATGTCGAAATTTCCAGAGACGGAAACGAATGTGTCCTATCAGGTAGAAGTTGAGAGCTTATCTCATCCAGCTGCATCCAAATGGCAAAACTAGAGATCATTGAAACGACTACACCTGCTTTAGTATTATGAGGCGCAAAACAAAAACGCTCTACATATAGATTAGACAAACTACAAAAGAATAAAACAATTGGAATGAAAAATATTATGCTGATATTTAGCTTGTTTTCTACCCAAAGTGCTATGGCGACACCTAACAAAAGACTTGATCCATACGCCAGGTTAATTCTGCGCATAACACCGAATACCAATGAAAAACCAAGAGCAATTAAAGAATAAGAAGATCCATACAAAATACCATCTATAGAAATTTGAATGTATTCCATTTTCTTCTGTTTTATCCAGTGCTTTCGCCTAAGTATGCTTTCTTGATAATATTTTCCTTTAATATGGCATCCCTAGAACCACCGAAAATCTGCTTTCCCTGATCAAGTAAATAGAAATAATCTCCAATTTCTAAAGCTTTTGAAGCATTCTGCTCAACTAAAACAATGGAAATACCTTCCTCGTTCAATTGCTTAATTATCGAAAATATTTCACTAACGATCATTGGTGCAAGACCTACCGAAGGTTCATCCATAAGAAGGAGCTTGGGTTTTGACATCAGGGCTCTTGCAACAGATAGCATTTGCTGCTCTCCACCCGACATGGTGCCACCTAACTGACCACTTCTTTCTTTAAGAACTGGAAAGCGCGCGTACATTGCCGATATATCCTCCTCAACTTTTTGTCTTTCTTTTGCTAAACGTGCATATGCGCCAGCAAGCAGATTCTCTTGAACTGTCAAATGGGGAAATATCAATCTATTTTCAGGTACCAGGGCTAGACCTTTCTCTACAAGGTTGCTAGTTTTTTGATTGGTAATGTCTTCACCATCAAAGACCACTTTCCCCCGGTCGGAGTTTAAGATACCTGCTAAAGTGAAAAGAAGCGTCGACTTTCCTGCCCCATTTGGCCCTAAAATACAGGTTAATTTTCCGGATAATGCGGATATGCTAACTCCCTTAAGAGCTTTTATCATGTCGTAGGAAGTTTCAAGACCTTCAACCTCTAATATTGTTTTCTCTACCACAATTAAGCTCCACCCAAGTATGCTTTTTGAACATCATCATTATTTTGGATACTATCAGGACTGCCCTCAGCAATTTTTTTTCCAAAATTGAGTACAACAATTCTGTCAACTACGTTCATTACTAGGTCCATGACATGCTCTACCAACAAGACAGTAAGGCCAAG
>CACHJY010000070.1 GCA_902580265.1 uncultured Alphaproteobacteria bacterium | reverse complement strand
TAATAAGGATTTAGGAGTTAAACAATGCAGAAAACAGCAATAGTCACAGGGGCATCGAGGGGCTTCGGTAGAGGAATTGCATCCGTACTTTCTATGGAAGGAGAGTATAAAGTATTTGTTACCGCAAGAAACAAAGCCGCTTTAGATAGTTTAAAAAAGGAAGCAGAGGAGTTTGCGGGCACTGGTGAAATAATTCCATATGTTTTAGATCAAAATAACGACAAAGAGGTTGACAAATTTTCTGAAGAAATTTTGGGTAGTAACAATAAAATAGATCTACTGGTTAACAGTGCATATCAAGGTTTGATCGCAATGACACCTCACTTTGGGAAGCGTTTCTGGGAAAGACCTATATCTGTATATGATGGACATATGAATGTAGGAGTTCGAAGCTCATATGTGATGAGCAAACTCATTGTTCCAAATATGATCAACAACAAAAATGGATTGATATTGCAAATTTCAAGTTATGGGGGCTTTGCTTACCTTTTTGATGTTGGATATGGAGTTGCTCACGCTGCTATGGATCGTTTAAGTTATGATATGGCTACAGAGTTAAAGGAGCATAACGTAAGAGCTATCACAATGCATCCCGGTGCAGGTCAAACAGAAATTACTGCTTTCCCAGATGGTGAAAGTCCTACCTACGTGGGTCGAGCAGTACTATCACTTATGGAGCAAGCTGACGAAAAATTTCTTGATAAGACTAATGGCAAAACAGTCTTTACTGTCGATCTCGCAAAAAAATTTGGTTTCAAGGAGGATTATGACGTGGATGGCTCTGTGAATGAAGTCCGTTACGAAGGTTCAAGGCCATATAAACAAATGATGCTAAGCACCTTACCTCAGTATGATATAGAGTCTGCATTGCCAGAATATAGCGATACCAACAATGAGGGTTTTGCCGATCTTTTTAAAGGAGCAAAACAAAAATAAAATTAATAAGTAGGCTTTCGAAAATATATTGCTCTGAAAAACTAAATTGAATAATGGCTCCGGCGATTGGGATCGAACCAACGACCATAGTGTCATACCTGGTCATAAAGTGTCACAAAGTGTCATATTTATAGGGGTATGATGGTCATAAAGTATCATACTTTGCCTTAAAGATTTATATTGTGTCATACTTTTATTGTCACCAATTTTGGTTAGTGGCTCTGCTAGTAAGGATCGATCCAAAGCCCGTCGTATTGAACTTGGCTTCAATCTTATATACTGGAATATTAAAGGTAAAAATGGTAAGAAGTTTTAAATTTAGCTTGCCCAGCCAAGCTCATCCATTAAATCTGTAATCCCCTTTGCCTTTTTTGGCCAAAGCGCTCTCATTGGGTTTAGTCTGCTAAGCCACATATCTTTTGTATACTTGTTATCCAAAGACTTATACTCGTCTACATATTTCTTTAGCGCTAAGTCGTCACCTTTCTGGTTTGCTTTATAAATAAGGAACAGATATGCGTAGCCGGCGTTACCACAAAAGGGATTTTTGCATTTTGTTGTGTTCGCTTTTGAGAAACTGTCCTGAATAATCTTTTCAGCAAGGTTTCCCGCCACTTCATAATCATTATTTAAATAACTCATTTGCATATAAAATGATGTAAATGTATCAGTCGGGCGATCGTCCAGTTCAAACAATTTTTTAAATGCAATTGTAGACTTTTCAAATTCACTTGATAGACCATATACTTCCCCTGCCAGTCCAAATTGATAAAAGTCATTACTAATTAAACTGTAACCTTTATCAGCAACTTCAACGGCTTTTTCTCTACCACCCCATTCCTGCTCTCTACTACCACCTTTATTGGTAAGATAAAGTCCGGATAAAAAATAACCTTTGGCGAGATACGCATCAGCTTTAGTGGGATTAACCTGAATAGCCTTATTAGCGTGCTCTAGAGCTTTTTCAAAACATAAAGTAGTGTTTTTCTTTCTGACCTCTCTGGTCATTTCTTTATTCGCACAAAAACCTAGCCTATGCTTGTAATGAAATTGCCAAGCCTTTCCAAGATTGTGTGCATATCCATTAGGATTTATTGAATATAATTTATTTATAGCCTCCTCATAGGCGGGATAGGAAGCTCTTGACCACTTTTCCCTCTCTTTAGCTGCAAATTGAAGCAGACGAAGTTCCTCTATAGTTTTAATATCGTCGTTTGAAACTCTAATTTTATCTTCTTCCAATTTGAAACTTTCCAAAACAGCCAAGACAAGTGTATCTTGAAGTTCAAATAATTCGGTTATTTCAGTATCTTTGATTTCTGAAAGATGAACACTGTCATCTTCCAAGTTGACTATTTGAAGATTGGTTCTCATTTTTTCACCAAAAACCGTAATAGATCCATTTAATACGAAATTAGCGCCATATTTTTTTTGTACCTCATAATCATCTAATTGGTTCTTCTCAATTTCTTTAACTGTATTCTTTGACAGAACCTTAAGATCAGAATAGCCAGACAGACCTGTTACAAAAACATTTAGCATGCTATCGGCTACGAAATCTTGGCTTGGATCATTTGAAACATTTTCAAACGACCTTACTAAAAGTATATTATTTTGATTAAACTGAGCATTTTCAGGATCTTGAAATACAAAGAACAAAGTGATTATTCCTATAACAAGAACAGCAGCAATAGCGCCAATGATAGGTAGCATAGAGCTAGACTTTGTTTTTAATGTTCTTTTCTGAGAGGGATCAAGAAGAATATCAAAAGCATGAAACTCATTTTGCTTTACCTTTTGCACGCCAAGATCATTAAACGTCA
>CACHJY010000069.1 GCA_902580265.1 uncultured Alphaproteobacteria bacterium | reverse complement strand
GGAGTTTTTGGATGAAAGATAATTTATGGCATTGGGGAGAACTTTTACCACAGGCAACTACCAAACCAGACATTGAAGATTTTGATAATGAATTATTTTCAAAAATAGACACCTGCACGAGGGAAACTCTTCAAAACTCCTGTGATGCAAAAAGCAATAATCACGATCCTGTAAAAGTAAAATTTCAAACGGGAATAATAAAAGTTAACGGTAATAAGCTTCTGAGCGGCCTCAACGAACACCGAGCAGTTTCTGGTTTCAAAGATCCTATAGGAGGAAATTCTGGCGAGGTAAGCTATCTTCTCATAGCCGATACTGCAACTACTGGTTTAAAGGGAGATAAAAATAAGAGAGACAGTGATTTTTGGAATTTTTTTCTTAATTGGGGTAAATCAAATAAAGAAGGAACAAATAAAAAAGGTTTAAATGGTAGAGGAAGAATAACAATTCTTGAAGCGTCCTCTGAAAAAACCATAATTGTAAGCACCAAGAGAGATGCAAAAGAAGGCCCACTTGTTTGTGGTTTATCTTTATTTGACCAATGTAAAGATACTGCTGGAAAGGAAAGAGACTACTGGGCATATTTGGGGAAAAAGAGCACTACAAATAAATCAGTTTTCGACCTCCATGACGGCGTTATGATGTATGACCTTCTGTCAGAGCTGATTGATGAGGATGGGCAAGGGCTTCCTGACATTCCTTCTATCGGAACGTCAATTTTGGTAATTGACCATCATAAGGATATTACAAAAGAGCGAATACTCTCAAGTTCTATTGAGCATTTTCTACCAAGTTTTCTAGAGGGAAAATTGGAAGTTGAATTTGATGGGACTACTGTAAACGCTGGAAACGTTATCGAAGTTGCCAAAAGTTTTATCGGAGGTAAAGATTATTTTAGAAGAGAATCTGAGCTATCAGGCCCAAATGCAATTAATTACTTATCACTTGTTGGTAGAGAAAGATCTGCAAAAAAAACAATTATCCGACTCGCGACGCCTCGGAGATTAAAGGCAACTGACATTACAAGTGATGAATTGAAGATTTTAAAAGATAAGTTTAACAACAACGATACTTTAAATTTTCAAATAGAATTTCCCTTGATACATCAAGAAACCCATGAAGTGGAGCAACAAGTTAGTTTTGATGTGTGTATTAAAAAAACAAAAGGTTATTCAGTCGAAAATTACTTTCGGGATGGGATGTCTATTCCTGGCAACAAAAAACAGCTCAAGTCATTCGGCATGTCTGGAATCGTAGAAATTCCTGATGGTGAGTTATCTAAGTATTTAAACCTTTGTGAAGGTAAAGCACATATGCAGTGGAGAACTACCCAAAAAGTAAAGGAAATATTGAAAGAAAAGGGATACAGTCAAGGGATTAAGCCAAGAGAGCTTTGCACCCTAGTTTTATACGATCTAGCCGAAAAATTTTTTTCTGAGGAGGATTTAAATCCTGATTATTTTCTTTTATCAGATTATTTCCCTAGTCGTGAGAGTATTAGCTCGGAGCAAGAGAAAGAGGATGAGGCGGTCATTACTATTAATGAAGATACTGAGATTGATGATCCTGACCCAGAAAATAAACCAGGTGAAGATCGAGTTGTAATAGTTGATAAGGACCCTAGGGAAGACGATACTAAAATTCATAAAATCTCGGATGGGTTGGTTCTTACAGGAAATTTTAAAAAAAATAAAAAAAGAATAAAGAAGTTTGACTTTTCTGTTGCTTTTACCACTGAGAGTGGAAATCCTTTTGCTTTATGGAGTAAATTTGATTTTGATTTCAATAAAAAAGCTAGTCTAGTCAACGTAGAAAAGACTGACACTATTAAGGCTAAGCATAGTTTTTTAGTAAAAGACCCCAAAAAAGAATTTAAAATTACTTTGAATGGTTTCGACAAAACCAGAGATTTATCAACATTATTAGAAGTTACAGAGATAGAGTAATTAAAATGGTAAAACGCGTTATAGCACTTTCAGATAGAAAAAAAATTGCGGCAAGGGATTTAGGGTTGCAAGTTTCTTTCGAAAATGACTTATTGAAAAAAATTACTTTTGACAAGTTAAAGCTGAGAGATAGTCTGCTGAAACAAGGTATGGCCAAAGATCACGGTATTCAATTAAAGCTTCAACAGACTTCCATTAAAAGAATTACGAAACTAATGTTCGGGACAGTAGGGGCTCCTGAAAATCCTTCTTCTTATAAAGAATTAGTGTCGGGAAGCTTCACAAGACCAAAAGCGACACTAATGGTATATAATTTATGTAATACGAGTGAAAATGTTGGGAAGATCTCAGGTTACGCTAACGTTCTTTTGCCTACCGCAGAGGACAATTTAAATATTTTGAATAAAGATGGAAAAGGACGTTCTTTGTTATCCATATTATTGAACAAAGAGTTGGGACAAAAAATTTATGAATTGGATATTAATCATGAAATTGGCCCTACGTTATATCTGAATGCAGGCCTCAATAATAACCTTAATCCAAAAAAATATTTTTATGACAATAAGCCTTTACTAAGTGTTATTTTACAAGGGGCTTTAAGCGAAATATTTGATTACATCATGGCTTCTGACGACGAGACTTCTTGGGAGACCTCTTGGATTGAATTCTGTGAAGAGAAGAAAATAAGTTGCCCCAAAACTGAGATGGATCTTGAGAGACGAAGAGAGATAATTAAAGAAATTGTAGATCAGTTTGCCTTAGATCATTTAATGCTTGAAGCATCTAACAAATACATCAGAGAAAAAGAAGGAGAATTATCATGACTATGTATAAAACTCTATTTAAAGTAAGAGCTACA
>CACHJY010000068.1 GCA_902580265.1 uncultured Alphaproteobacteria bacterium | reverse complement strand
AACCATTATATCCTTATGATTTATCGAGGAATACATCGATTTAATAACTATCTCTTCTTTACCTATCGGATCTAATTTAAAGTACTTGATTTCGTGATCATATAAATCTTTGCCTATCTTATTAACAAATAGAGCTTTCGAGTTAATGTCTTCATCCTTATTGAAATTTTTCAAGATATTTTCAAGCTCCCTGGCAAAACAAATCTAAATTTTCCATTACAGATCAGGGAATTCTCAAAGTGTAATTCCGCTTCTGCTTGAAAGCTACCTTTACTGTACCCACTGATATTGGCAATCACTTGTATAGATCCGTGATGGGTTATTGTTGAAAAGAAATTCACTGACGATTTGACTATTAGGTAATTATTTTTTTCAGAAGGCGTAGCAGAGAGTAAAACCGCAATAATAGTTTGCAACATACACTCTGTTTGCAAAGTCCCCGGCATTACAGGCTGGTCTGTAAAATGGCTTGCAAAGAACCATTCATCATTTTTAAGAAACTTTAGTCCAATACCTGATTTTTTGGGGACTATGTTATCAACAATATCAATGAGAAGAAAAGGATCGGATATACGCAACATTCTTTTTAGATCATATCTGTTAAAAGTTTTCTGCATTTTGTTCATAAATTAGTTGCAAATAATTCTGGATATTGTGCTTATTATATCTTGCCCATCCCATATCGGACCAATATCGTGTGCTCGACCAAAACTTACAATTCGATCAACGCCTAATATACCATTTCTAACAATAAACGACCTTATCTCGGGCTCATCGATGCCGAAGTAAGTTATTGTTTGAACATCTTTTGTGAAAAGATGAGAAACTTCGTCCAAGCTGTCTACATTAATTTCTGAAAATGTACCAAAGTGCACCTTTATGTCATCTATGCCTTTAGAAGAATCGTCGAGTTTTAATCTTAACAAACTAAAATCTGAGTAATTGGTTTTAAAGTCTACCGAAGATTGAACCGCTGACTGCGCAACAGAAAGAATTTTTTTGTTCGTAACAGCAATATCTTGCTCATAATTTTTTTTGACATAATCTAAGAGACGTTCATAAAACATTTCAATTGCTTCTGCATTGTTTTTTCCTAACCAAATAATTACTTGCGGAGATGAGCACCCCTGCTGATCCATAAAATAACAGTCATTATAAAAATTTCTGATCAATCTACTGTATTCAGTATTACTTATTCCTTTTAAGGCTTTTGAATTAATAACCGCATAAGAAACCCTACTAGAAAAGTTTAAATCTATACAACGAGGTTGGGTTTTATACTCTCTAAATTCATAAATAGTTTGGTCCCCACCCCATATTAATCTTGCGTCTACCTCTAAAGACAATGCTCTCGATGTGGTGTCCGATTTTTCGTACCGAAAAAAGCAAAATCTTTTTAAAATAGATAAAAATTTTTCCTTTTCACAAACATTTCTTATGATCTCACAAAGTATGCTAATTTGGGTAAAGTTCTTTGATGGGAGCCTAACAAGATTTATATTTCCTGACAAAAGCCCAAAAGCAAATGAGTATGCGAAGTTCATAGGTACATTTGAAGGAGCAATGTGTAGGACTTTTCCTCTTCCTACCATTTTATCTTTATCTATATATGAAAGAGATAGTTTGTTTAAGTTAGCTTTCCGACACCAAAACCCAAATGTAACTAGATCAGTATAGATCATTGCCTCTTCATGCTTTTTAATATTAACATAAATCTCGTTAAGGAAATCTACTACTTCGTCACTGAATATCGCAAAAGGCTTAGAAAAAGCTTCAGTTTCCCCTAAAACAACATCAACTTTATCCTTAAGAGCCAACATCGCTACAACCTCTTAATTGAGTTCCTTCCACTCTACCTTCAACAGAAAAGTATTTTCCTCTTCTTCCACATTTACAACCATCTAAACCATGAATTGTGCCTAGATCTTCGGTAAGCAAATTATGTCCTGGATAACTGAGTGGCAAAAGTGAAAGAACCTGAATTATACCTTGCTCACCCACTTCACAACTATCCAAATTTTTATTTCTCATTATAACTTCTGAAAAAATAGAAGGATGGTAAAATCCTTCTTCGCACTCAAGGAAAATCGAACCCGTTTGTTCAATCATACCATAGTAATTATGTATATTTTTTATACCCATAGTTTTTTGAACTAGTTCGTTATAGGCACTGCGTGTAATTTCTTTGTCTTTTAATTTTTTCCAGCCTCCCCCATGTATTAGGATGCCTTTATTATTGCTTATTTTGATATTTTTGTTTAGGAGCTTATTGATAAAAAAATCCCATATGACACTTGTAAACCCAAAGACGACAAATTTCTCATTCGGATTATCCTCAATGAACTTCAAAAGGCCATCACAATTTACTTCCTCATTAATATCTAATAGAAACTCTGGGTCCCGAGTAAATTGATAAAATCCTTTGACAGCTGCTCCCCTTGCAGAAAATGCAGTACCACCCTTCAATATATTTGGGGATTCAATGAAAAAAATCTTGGAACCTTTTGGAATAACATCAGAAAAGATTTTTTTTAGTGCTCGTGATTGTAGGAGTGCAGTTTTTCTATCGAGAAATATTTTAGATTTTCCATTAGTGCTAGTTCCCGATGACGTGAATACCTTTAACTCGCTATCAGTGATTACCGTCTTTAAATTATTTTTTTTGAACAAATTAGCTGGAACAAAGGATAAATCCAACAAACTGTCACATTTATCAAAAGGCTGAAAAACTTTTTCTGTTAAAGATCTGTATTGAAGACAATATTTGTAGTGGTGGTCACAAAGTATCTTCATTCGTTCCAAGAACCAAATT
>CACHJY010000067.1 GCA_902580265.1 uncultured Alphaproteobacteria bacterium | reverse complement strand
CTTTTTGATGTTTTCCTAATTTCAGTTCTCTCTTTTTCCGTTCCGATGATAGGAAATATTTTAATGATACTTTTCGTTGCAAAAATTAGGTCACTATTATCTTCTCCGAACGCAATTTGTGTAACAAATTTAATTTCTGGTATACTCTTGGTACTTGTAGGAATATCCATATCGATTTTTTAGTTAATATGTAGTGACGCAGAGAATTTTAGTTAATCTATTTCCATTCTTGTTCCGATAGAGAATTGGTCATTCACTTTTTCCTATGTGGATCGCCATCTGGTAATATATCTCGAATATAATCCCTTTGCTTCCACTCTGGTGGCGGAGGTACTCCCTTTCCTTTTCTAGGAACATGCGGGGATGGTTTACTCTCTTTTAAATTTGGTACGTATCGCGGGCAATTTGGATAAATTTCGCATTTTATTCGCACCACAAACTTAGCGCCATAGTGTTTATCCAAGGATTTTCTATCCCTAAAAATACTCGCCTGTCCATTAATCCTTATACGGCGACTCTTACCATCAAAATTTACGAATAATAAAGCAACATTTGGATTTTTTATGATATTACCGGCTGTCCGATACATCGAATTCCCATCATATTCTGGATATTCAATTATTCCTCCATCTAGAATTCTCACAAAACCAGGATCACCAGATTTTATATTACAATCGATGTATTGTTTCCAGGAGCTTGCTATAAAGAAAAATTGTGCGTTTCTTATTAATTCTTTTTCATCATCCCAAAACTCATAATGCTTTCTGTTTGTTTCAATGGCTTCAGCTGTTCTGCGCCCGTCAAATAGATCCTGAAACTCTCTCATTCCTTCGTGAAAAAAATCTCTGTTCCTAAAGTCATTCATATATGTCTCACAATTTTTTATTTCTTGTTACAATACGTTACATGGAAAGCATAACATGTGGATAAAAGAAAACAGGTAAATCCAATCTTTCCTTGTGTAATCTTGTGTCATCGTAAAGATGTTCTATTATTCTGAAAACAAGAAAATTAATGCATTTTTTTTGAAAACCGTGAAAGCATGTTAGTTTACTATCACGATTTATTCGCAACGGCATAATAAATAAATAACTTTTGATTATCACTTTTGTTAAAAGATCATACATTCTATGGGATCATAAAGGACATCAAAATGAATAAAGAAAGCACATATATTCCACCTGAGGTATGGGAATGGGATAAGCCTAGTGGAGGAGCGTTTGAAAGCATAAACAAACCCACGGCTGGATCTGCTTATGACCAGATGCTCCCCCATAGGGAAGCATCCTTTGCAATTATACTCTCAGGGTACGCCAAATGGTGTAAAAATAACATTGATGTTAGAGGAGCTACTAGCTTTAGGGCATAAAGGCGCTGAGTACGACGCATGGCTTTGCCGAATAAACAAAGGTGAACAGTTTTCGTCTGGTTTTGTGGAGATAAACCCTAATTCAAAAATTCCAGCGTTACTAGATCAATCTGATGGGAAAGAACAACGAGTTTTTGAGTCCGGTGCTATTCTCCTGTACTTAGCCGAAAAAATTTTCAGAGTTTTTGCCAACAGAACTAAGTAAACGTACTGAATGCCTTTCCTGGTTGTTTTGGCAAATGGGAAGCACGCCTTATTTAGGAGGCGGCTTTGGACATTTTTATTCCTATGCGCCTGAAAAATTTCAATATCCAATAGATAGATATGCGATGGAAACCAAACGCCAATTGGACGTATTGGACCAAAGATTAAGCCAAACTGAATTCTTAGCTTGTGAAAAATTCACTATTGCTGACATAGCCTCTTGGCCTTGGTACGGACAGCTCGTGCTTGGTCGATTATATAGCGCTGGTAATTTTTTGGATGTATCCTCATATAAAAATGTCGTTGCTTGGGCTGAAAAAATAGATCGAAGACCAACAGCAAGTAAGGCACGAATGGTTAATCGTATAGTGGGCAACCCAAAATTTCAGTTGCACGAAAGACATGACGCTTCAGATTTTGAATTAAAAACACAGGATAAACTTAATGTTTCTGAATAGCTTTATCTTTCAATAAAAATCAATCTTACCAAAATTCTTGAAATTTTTAAGCTTTTGTAATAACTTTAACCAATATCGGGAGAAACTAGTAATAGTTGCCGAAGGAGCAACCGCCCCGGAAACTCTCAGGCAAAAAGGACCGGTATAGACTGAACACTCTGGAGAGCGACTTTAAATAGTCCGCCGAAGGGATAACGATCTCAGGCAAATGAACAGAGGGGGCATTCTTGGATGTGTATTTATACACATCTTTAACGAGTGCCGGTAAAAGCATTTAATACCGCAATAAAAAGGCTAAGTTTTGACAGAACTTAAAAAGACAGCTTTATACGATCTTCATCAATCACTTGGTGCTAAATCGATACCTTTTGCTGGATATGAAATGCCCGTTAATTACACTTTAGGAATTATGAAAGAACACTTATATTGCAGAAAGTCTGCAGGCCTGTTTGATGTTAGTCATATGGGGCAGTTGGTCATTTCATCTAACACAAAGTCAATGGAATTCATCGCTACTGAGTTAGAAAAACTACTCCCTATTGATGTGTTAGGTCTTGGCGAAGACAGACAGAGGTATGGGTTTTTACCAAATAAAGAGGGAGGAATCATAGACGACCTAATGATATCAAATAGAGGGGATCACTACTTTGCAGTTGTAAACGCTTCCAGAAAAGAAATTGATTTTAAATATATTAAAGAAAATATTTCTAGAGAAATCGATGTTGACTTAATTCAGACAAGAGCACTTATTGCTATTCAAGGTCCTCAGTCAGAAAAGATATTATCCACCCAGATCAGAGATTTAAGTTACCTAAAATATCTTGATGTAAAAAACTTTTCGTAT
>CACHJY010000066.1 GCA_902580265.1 uncultured Alphaproteobacteria bacterium | reverse complement strand
TGCTGATGAGAGAGTTCAATTCGGCCAAAAGATTATTAATTTTCCACGCGTAAGAGATAAATTAGTAAACATGGCTGTTGAAATTATGGTTGCTAAACAACTTACTTATTTCTCAGCAAGAGCTAAAGACAATGGGAAAAGATGTGATTTAGAAGCAGGAATGGCAAAATTGTTAGCGGCTCGGATAGCTTGGGCAGCAGCTGATAATTCATTGCAAATACATGGAGGCAATGGATTTGCTCTCGAATACCCAATAAGCCGCGTGCTTTGTGACGCTCGAATACTTAACATTTTTGAGGGCGCCGCAGAAATACAAGCTCAGGTCATTGCTAAACGCATTTTAAGTTAAACTGAATCGTACGACAGCAGCCTGTTTCTTGATCTAAAGAAAGGCTCTAACTGAAAATGTTTTATCGGCTGAAGATTCTTCCTAATAAAGAATTCAGTCAGTTTAAAGCCATTTTCCAAATCAGCTTTGGATGCGATTTCTGACAAATTCTTACTACCCAAAAACTCTGGAAGAACTAACAATTTTTTTTCCCAACCAATACTTGATTTACTTGAAACAGCACAACCACTCTTAGGAGATACAAACTTTAAGTCTTTCTTTGAGCCACTGACGATACACTTTCCTAAATCAAGCCCATAACCTAGACTTTTTAATAATTGTAGTTCCCATTCTATGTATTTCTGTAATTTTTCCTCTGTGCTGTGTTCCCCCTCAATATACATGATTGTTTTATGATATAGCTCTTCGAAACCTACTCTTTCAGGAAGAAATGTAGAGCAAAGAAAACAAATTAGATTAAAAAGATCCAACCCAATCTTATGCTCACTAATCGTATGGTATCTAGATTTAAGCAATTCGACTTTAAAGGAACCAAGGCTCTCTTCAATTCTTGCATTCCATAATAAAAAAAGTTGGTTGCCAGGCTGAATAACAGATTTATTGTGTTTGTTGAATGCACCTCTAAGCAAACCAACTCTTCGGCCCAAAGACATTGTGAACACATCTATTAAAGCTGAGGACTCACCATACTTCTTAACGGCTAAAAGTAGCCCTTCCTCTTGCCAACGCACCTTTCAGAGACCTTGCTTTAAAAAGAGGTCATTTAAATCAACCTCTTTTGAAACTATCTCAATGAGCCATAAGTCAGCATCTATATCAATTTGTTTTTTGAAAAACTCTTTTAATCTTTCTTCAGTGAATGTGTTTAGATATTTAATTGTTTTTCTCCCTTTATAATCATAAACTCTATGATATACATCGAATAGGCCCTGACCTTTGTCATGTGCAATAAAAATTGCACCAGCATTACTATCACCTTTATGCTCAATATAGACTGGAATTCCCTGTCGCTCTAAACCCCAACGAATTGAGTCCACAATCATCTTCGCCTTTAAATCCATTTAATTATTAACCCGATTTCTTAATCTTCAGTCTAATAAAAAGGTGCACTTTACTCTTTAGAAAAATCTCCATATCCTGTCTTGCTTGTACAGATATAGTTTTTATCGACTTACCTTCTTTTCCCAAGATTATAGGCTTATAGCTCTTTTTGTTTAGCCAAACAGTTTGATAAATCTTTAGCGATTTTCCACCAGCTTGCTCAATATATTCTGTCTTTACTTCCAAATTATAGGGTATTTCTTCATGTATATATTCCAAAATCTTCTCTCTTGTTAGTTCTGATAAAAACTTCTTTTTACCTATATTGCTTTTGTAGCTTTTCTGAAACTCCCACTCATTTGAATATGCCTGCTTTTCTATCCATTTATAAAAGCTTTCCGTGCCCGACTTTTTACTTAGGGAAATAAAGAACGTTTCGTCAAAATGAATAATGTCATTTATTCTCCTTGTGATTTCAAAAAGCTTCACCTTTTCAATACAATCGATCTTATTGACTATTAAAATTTTTTTTCTAAATCTACTCTCGTTATTATTTAGCCAGTTACTAAACTGGTCATCTATATATTGGCTTTTTTTTCTATTATCAACCATGTAAACAAGCACATCTACATTTTCGGCAACAGCCTTGAAAGTTTCGGAAATTCTGATATTTTTTCCTATTTTATTTAACCCGGGGGTATCAAAAAATATCAATTGGCTATCGTCTTTTGTTATAACTCCAGTGGTGTTCTTTTTCGTAGTCTGCGCTTTCCGTGAAACAATAGACACTTTTTCTCCAACCAGAAAGTTTAGCAAAGTACTTTTACCAACATTAGGCTTTCCAACGATCAATGCTTTCAGCAGCTTTCTTTGAAGATCACTCATTAATATTTTTAATCTTTTCTAAAATTTCTTCTGCTGCTTTTGTTTCTGCCATTCTTTTGGTCGAGCCATTAGCTACTGCCTTTAATCCTGACTCCAACAAGACCTCAACACAAAAATTAGGATCATGATCAGGTCCAGTTCTAGATATTTGTCTATATGTTGGTGGTTCTTGCCCCCTAGATTGCAACAATTCCTGTAATGCTGTTTTCGCATGTGCTTCGATATCTCTTACAATATATATCTGCTCTCTCCAAACCTTAAGAACTAACTCTCTAGCGGTCTTAAAGCCTGCATCTAAAAAAATTGCACCTATCAATGCCTCTACAGCATCTCCTAAAATTTTATCTTTTTGACGGTTGTTTGTTCGCTTTACTGATTTACCTAATGTCAAGAGATTTTCTAACCCAATTTCTTTTGCAATGAGGGCACATGTCTCTTTCTTAACGAGATAGTTGTAATATGTTGCAATCTGTCCTTCAGCTGAATTAGGATTAAGTCTCAGTAACTCTTCTGCAATAACTAAACCAAGAACCCTGTCTCCTAAGAACTCTAACCTTTCGTTATTGGCTTTGCTAGATTTTCTAGCAGAAGAGTGTGTAAGGGCTTCCTCCAAAAGTCGATTATTTTTAAACTGATAGTTTAATAGCTTACAAATTTCTTTCTGATGATGAGTACTTTTCACCTAATGACCTTAAAGAATCGATCTTTTCTCCATGTCCAAAAATAGAATATAGAGCTACCTCTAGAAGAAAATAAGATCATAGATGCTTTGCCGATGAGATATTCTTTAGAAACTAAGCCTACTCCACCGAATTGTCTATCAAACCTACTATCTAAA
>CACHJY010000065.1 GCA_902580265.1 uncultured Alphaproteobacteria bacterium | reverse complement strand
CTGTCGCCTGGGAGTGACCTTAAAATAATACCTGCGTCTTGGATTTTTTGCTGTATCTTTGCGGCAACTTTTCTACTAGGGTCAGGTTTCTTATTTGATCCAGGCTCAGAGACAAATTCTATTGCACCAATTAACCCAATTGCCCTTGTATCTCCAACAAAATCATATTTTTTGAAGTCTTTCACCCTTTCAGTGAAACTTTTTTCCATTTCCCTCACATGTTCCACAATTTTTTTCTCTTCGTAAATTTCAAGTGTTCTAAGAGCCACGGCAGCCGACATGGGGTGAGCGGAATATGTAAAACCATGACCAAAAATACCAAGTTCGTTTGCCTGGTTTTCTATTTCAGAAATGATGGTTTTATTAATAAGCAAGGCTGATATGGGTGCGTAGGCACCTGATAAAGCCTTGGCACAAGTTAATATATCAGGTTTTAAATTAAACGTTTCCGAGCCCCACATATTACCTGTTCTACCAAATCCACAAATCACTTCATCTGCAATAAAGAGCACGTCATACTTTTTCAACAATGTTTGCACTTTAGAAAAATAATTTTCAGGAGGAATTATAACACCACCGGCTCCCATGACAGGCTCAGCGATAAACGCACCAATAGTATCAGGACCTTCTTCAAGAATAAGTTCTTCTAGCTCATTTAACATTCTGTCTACAAAATTTTGTTCAGACTCGCTTTCAAGCTTTTCCATAAAGTAATGAGGACATGAAGTGTGCCTGACAAAGTCTAATGGCAAGCCAAAACCGTCTTGAGCATAAGGTAATCCTGTTAAACTTCCCGCAACCATGGTTACGCCATGATAGCCCCTTTTTCGACTGATAATTTTTCTTTTTTCTGGTCGCCCTAGAGCGTTTTGATAGTACCAGACAATTTTGATTGCGGTATCATTAGCCTCAGATCCTGAATTACAAAAGAAAACTTTATCTAATCCTGCTGGGGCTATTCCAACAAGTTTTTCAGACAAGTTAGCAGCTACTTCCGGCACTTTGCCCGTGAAACTATGATAAAAGGGTAGCTTATCCATTTGCTTAGCTGCGGCCTCAACCAAGTCTTTATTATTAAACCCCAGCGACGCACACCACAAACCACTCATGCCTTCTATGAATTTATTGTTGGAATTGTCGTAAACATAAATACCTTCTCCCCTACAAATCACATGTGGACCGGACTCTTTTAAAACTTGCGGGTTAGTATAGGGATGGAAATGATTTTCAATATCTTTGGCTTCAATTGAATTAACAATTCTGTTCATAGTATTTCCTCCAGCAACAGATGCATTATAAGCAAGCGATATAACAAGCTTAACAGAACATTTAAGTTCTTAAAGATTTTATATTGAACTTCGAAAAATTAAAGTCTAATGCTTAAATAAATCTGGATAAAGTTTTATTTCAAACCTTTATGTTTCGAGGAGGAGTTGCAAATAATGGATATATTAAAAGTTTTTCTCTTTTTTAAAATATTTTGTATCTCTACCCTATTTAGCGTAGCCTCAGCTCATGATGCATCAGATAAAGTATTGGCGAAAAAAATTTTTGGTAACTTCGTAACACCAACAAAATTGATGTCTGAAAGCGTAGGTAAATATAATAAAGGCTGTCTTAATGGTGGCGTTGAATTATCAGTCAAGGGAGAAACATGGCAACACATAAACTCAAAAAGGGGCCGTAATTGGGGACATCCAAGCCTAATCGATTTTACCAAGGACCTATCCCTTGAAGTTGCCAAGTTTGGATGGATGGGACTATATATAGGCGATCTTGGTAATCCACGAGGTGGACCAACACCTTATGGCCATGCCGCCCACCAAGTTGGATTAGAGGTAGATATAAAATTTAAAAAACCAACAAATCTAGACCTATCATTAGAAGACAGCCATAATGACCACCGATACGGCAAACCTTCTTTTAAAGAACTTAATGTTGTCTCAAAAAATCAAAGAAATGTTAACTCTAATTGGACTCGAGAACACATGAATATTCTAAAAGTTGCAGCGCAAGATGACAGAGTAAATAAAATTTTTGTTAACGCTGCAATAAAAGTTTGGATGTGCAAAAATGCAGGATTAGAAGATAGATCTTGGCTTATGAAGATACGTCCTGAAAGGGGTCATAGTGAGCATTTTCATGTTAGGCTAAAATGTCCTTCTCAGGGGTCACCCGATTGCATCAACACACCACTTTGGAATAAGTATAAAAATGTAGATGGCTGTGACAAGCAATTGGCTTGGTGGGTAACAGATAGGCTTAAGCCGAAGAAGAAGGTAATTAAAAAGACTGTAAAAATAAAAAAGAAATACAAATGTGCCCACGCGAGATGCTACTTGCCTGAAGATTTACCAAAGGCTTGCCTTAGAACTATGCACATTGAAAATTAAAGTTAAATTTAATTAAAACAAATATATTGCAGACCTTTTTCTTTTAATAAAATAGCTGGAGAAAAACCTCTATTTATTTCTTGTTCGTAAAGGCTATCTACCACTTCAACAAGATCTGAAACCCTAGTAATACGACCCTCGTTACAACCATTATTAAATTTTTCTAAAAGTTCCTCTTCAAAGAAAGCTATATAACCATCCCATAAACCAGTAACGTAAGCTGACTTTGAACCAATACTCAGTGTTTTCCAGTTTCCATAATTCTCTACAACGACGTAAGGTCCGGCACTTAAGCAGCAAAAAAAAATTAGTATCGAAAGCCTAAATAGTGATGATTTATTTAGCAACTGCCTTATCGGTTAAAGAATATATTGAGTCATCTGCTCCACCTTCGCTATCACCAGATTTTTTTTGCTGTTTCGATATTCTTATCACCTTACCATTAAAGTTTGCACCTGTTTCAATAGAGATCTCGCTATGTTCAATATCTCCCTTTACTATAGAACCCACATCTAATTTAACAATATCGGAACGAATAAATCCTGTGAAACTCCCCTGAATGGTAATTGCCTTTACAATAATTTTGCCATCTACCTTTGCGCTTGGGCCGAGGGTTAAATTATCGCCCAATATATCGCCGGATGCTTTACCTTCAATAAGAAGCTCTCCTTTAAAGTCAATTTTTCCTTTTATAATAGTATCAGAGGAAATTACTGAGCTAGAGTTTGTAAAATTGTTCATAGTTGTATAC
>CACHJY010000064.1 GCA_902580265.1 uncultured Alphaproteobacteria bacterium | reverse complement strand
GTCGCGACTTCTGTATATTTTGATTTTTCTAAATTAATGAATTTTTATCCTTTGTTGATAGTAATTCTTGCTTCCCCTTTTGTAGAGGTAATTAAATCGAGGGGACGATTAACTATTTCCATTTTTATATGCTTCTCAATAATTTTCCTAGGATTTCCAAACATTAAAGGCCTTACCTCTAGCTTAGTTTCTGGTTCAGGAATCCAGCACAAACGATATAGCGAATGGGTTAAGAAAAATATTTACAGTGAAAGAATACTTGTCACCTCAGCTTATTATTTATCTGTGAGAAAGAATGCTAAATTAGCGTTTAATTTAGACTGGTGTCCGTTTTTAGACAAAACAAAAAACATAACTGTTTTAACAACTGATCAACTACCCTTAGAATATTTAAAAGAAGAAAAAAAAGAAAAGTTCGTACCGGAATTATATAACCTAAATACCGTTCAAGTAATTATAAATGGCACCGCTTTACTGAGAACTTCTTCTCCTTGGAATTTAAAGCCAGTAATTTATGAATAAGACCTAGCCTAAGATAAGGGTATGATACTTTTTACCAATGGTATTATAAAAAATTACCTCAGTAGAACTCTGCCAGACTTTTTCTCATTCCCTCTTTCAGTGACACACTTGGTTTATATTTTAAAACTTTACAAGCTTTTTCTACAGAACATGAAATGTTCTTATTCATTTCCGATAAAACATGAATTTTTTGATTATAAAGACCCACTTTTTGGAATCCCCAATCGACTACCTGGGCAGCATCGCTTACTATATTAGGAAGATTAACTCTTTTTTTTGTACATGGAACTCCAAATTCTTTTTCTAACAGGTCCTCAACAGTTTTGATGATCTCATTCATTGAGTAAGGTTTACGATCAGCTATCCAAAAGATTTCATTGTTGGCTTCTGAACATTTTATCGATAGTTCAATCGCTTCACATAATTTCTCAACATATATCATTGATCTCCTATTCTCTCCATTTCCCACGACCGGCACTCTACCTCTTCGGATCATATCAAAAAAAAGCTTTTGGCGAGGTGGTTGATATGGGCCATAAAACCATGGAGCACGTAATATGGTTATAGGAAATTTACCTCCCTGTAACGTTTGCCTTAAATATTTTTCCATCTTGTATTTTGATTTCCCATAACCCATGTATGGCATGTAAGGAGATTTTTCGGTAAATAGATGTTCCTTCACTGGGTTACACCCCAAGGGAGAATTTGATGAGATGACTATAGCCTTAGAAATTCCCGAGGCAAGAGACATCTCAATAACATTTTTAGTTCCAAAGAAATTAATTTCATCAAAATCTTTAGAAAAGATCTTTGGGTGTATACAACCTGCCAAATGAATTAAAACTGAACCATCACTTTTTTTGAAAAATGAATCTAAGCTATTTTTATTTCGAATGTCCCCATCAAACTTTATTACCTTGCCATTTATATCGTCTTCTAACTGATTATATTCACCGGATTCTGCGAGAACCCTAATTTCGATGTTCTCTTCTTTTGAAATCATTTGTTTTAATAAATTTTTTCCTAACCATCCTGTAGAACCTGTGATGAGATATTTCATACTAAGTTATCTCCTCAATAAATCTATGCGCTATAAAGCTGGCTAGTCCCATTATAGTTCCTTGTGGATTTACGCCTAGAGCGGTAGGTATAATGGATGAATCAGCGATAAAAACACGATCAGATTCAAAAGTCTTGCCGGTCTCATCTACGACTCCAGTTTGTGCGGTGGACATTTTACATGTTCCCATCAGATGAACCGTCATTAAACTGTAGAGGCTCTTAGAAAAGTTAGCTACACGTGCATTCCACTCTGAAGAACAACTTATACCTTTTACACCCTTGATTGATGGATAAAGGGTGGTGGCTCCTGACTCAAATAATAGATTTCCTAATTTTAAGAGACCTTCCGTAACATTATCAAATCCGACCTTGCCCAACTTGAATTTCACTAATGGCTCCTTAAAAAATGGGGTAAGATTTACCGAACCGAAACCATCTGTAACCATCGAGTAATAAGTAGACATATATTGCCATTTTTCCCCTAAATAAGATGCATCAATACTATTATCTAAAAGGGTTACGGCAAGATGAGGGGGTGAACTTATTGAGCAACCAAAGCTATAATTTGGTGAAAATTCTTTTACTTGATGTACCGCAACACCAGAGTTTTTGAAATTTACCTTTTCTTCGAATTCGGCAGTGATTTTTATGCTAGGATGTAGTCTTAAATTTTTGCCTATATTTTTATTTTTGAACTTGCTTTTTTTAAGCAATTGAGGCGTATTGATCGCTCCAGCACAGATAAAGATGTAGTCGAAGTATTCCGTAATATATTTTTCATCTTTGCTATATTTAATACCTACATTTTTTGAATCAGGAAAAACTTGGATAACATTTGTCTGATCTTTGACTTCAAGAAGGTCTTTATTAATTTTTGGCAGTATAGCCTCGGTCATTGATTGCCTTTTGCCCGAATAAATACCTTTATCAGTCACGCTCTCATACCTATACCACCTAGGAACCTCCTCACATCTCCATTTTAGAGTCTCTGCCCCACGCTTCAATTTCAAAGATGCCTTTGGAGGCTGAAAGGGTGATTTGCATACATTTAGATCTTTTTCAATCTTACAAAAATGAGAAATCAAATCGTTGTATTCAAATGAACTAACACCCCAAAGATCAAAAATCATTTCTGGTGTTCTGTGATATAAACCAGAGTTTACCTCACTTCCACCTCCCAAACATTCTCCTTCTACATATGATATTGAAGGCTTCCCCAAAGCAACAGACACACCACCATTCTTATATTTCTTATCAAGCTCTTCAGGACTGAACGGTATGATTTCTGATTGCTTAAAGTATCTGCCTTTCTCGAATAAAGAAACTGATATACCGTTTTCGGTAAGTACTTTTGAAACAATCATTCCCCCCGGGCCTGAACCAATTATTGCAACCTTCATTGGCGACCTTTCTTTAATTTAAAATCAGTGGAATAAAATACGCTCAAGGACTCTATTAATTTTAATACATTTTGAAAGAGTAAAAACCTTGACATTTTAAATTTGTTGAAGATGGTGGAAAGCTCGTTTAACTCTAAGATGTGCGGAGCAGATCCGGCTCTAACGAAAAATCTAATTTGTATCAGAAACAAACAGACCTCAATTCCCAGCCTAACATAGTTCGGAAGCATCTTTAGCTTGTCAAAAATTTTTTGTTCCACATATGC
>CACHJY010000063.1 GCA_902580265.1 uncultured Alphaproteobacteria bacterium | reverse complement strand
ATTTCCAGGCCTCTTGACGGCAATCCCATCAGCTAAGGTGTCTCCTAAAATCGCGAGTTCTTTTTTATGAAGGACATTATACATAGAGGGAAATTTTTCAGTTTGCACGCCAAATATTTTTATATTGGGGTTAAGGCTTTTGGCAACTATCGATATACCCGATATTAATCCACCCCCTCCGATAGGAATGACAAGAAGGTCCAAATTTTTAATATCTTCCATAAGCTCCAACCCTAGTGTTCCTTGTCCAATTACGACATTAGGATCATCGTATGGGTGTATGAGAGTTAACTTTTTATCATTGATTAATTCAGACACGTAAGTTTGAGACTCATTTAAAGTTCGTCCCTTTAGTATGACTTCTGCTCCCAAACTTTTAGTCTTCATTACCTTTGATAAAGGAGCTTGCTCTGGCATCACGATAGTTGCTTTAACGCCTTCTTTTTGTGCCCACCAAGCCACAGCTTGTGCATGGTTTCCAGCTGACATAGCAATTACACCCTTTTGTTTTTGTTCTTCCTTCAAACGTTTTATAGAAACGTATGCTCCCCTGACTTTAAATGAAGAAGTGTATTGCAGGTTTTCCAGTTTGAGAAAAACATTGGCATTTACTTCATTACTAAGATACTGAGATTGAATAGTTGGCGTTCTAACAATATTACTGCGAAGTTCGTCGTTTGCCTGTCTAATTGAATCGATATGGATTGTCATTTTTATAGTTCAAAGCTTAAAAGCTCTTTATTTACCATTTTATGGACAAAATAAAGAAAAATAATGATAAAGCACTTATTATTTAAAAGCTAAACATGGTTTAATTCGTACAAATTTTGTATACAAAAGCTAGCTTTTTTTATCAAATTATATATAGTTCGATAAGGAGCTTGAATAAAATTTGAATATAAAGATAGTAGGAAAAAATATTGAGCTTGGAGAATCTTTCCAAGCCTACAGCAGTGATAAAATCGGTGATGTTTTACAAAAATATGGGTATGATGCTGTCAGCACCCAAATCACCCTAGAAAAGAGATTGGGAAATTTCAAAGCCAAGTTAAAAGTATATCTAAAAAACAAAATTGAATTAGATGCTACTGGTAGGGGTAAGGATGCCAATACTAGTTACGATGATGCGCTTGACCATGTAGAAAAAAAACTAAGGCGTTATCATCGACGCATGAAAAACCATAGGAATTTTGAAAGTAAGAATATTTCATCTACTAATGAACCACTAAGAATTTATCAGAGTGTTGGGAATTTGGATGAAGATGAGTTAGATATAAATTACGGGGATAGCATGCCTGTGGTTGCAGAGTTATCATATAAGATAGAGGAATTGACGGTTGAACAAGCTGTTATTCGCCTCGAGCTAGAAAATGAAAGCTGTATATTTTTCAGAAACGCGTCGCATTCAGGATTAAACTTAGTGTACTATAGGAAGGACGGTAATATTGGTTGGATTGATCCGAGAGGAATTAGAGAAAAAACCATAGCAAAAAACCGTAATTTTTTTGAAAACCAATGAAAATTAATGCATTATGAATGAAGAGGAAATCATATCCCTTTTTTACGCAAAGAGTCATTCGGAAGCTTATAAAGTTTTATTTCCATTAGCAGAAAAAGGTAATAAGTTTGCGACCTATTTCATAGGTAACATGCTTATTTCACCAATAGATCAGACAGTTGAAGCCGACATTTTCAAAGGAGTGAGTTACTTGAAATTATCGGCAAAAGCTGGGTACCCCCCCGCGCTTGAATTTCTAGGAAATCTATATGCTTATAATGAACAGGTAAAAAGTGACTTTCGTAATGCACACACGTTTTTTTTTCTTGCAGCTATAATAGAGAATAAAGTTGATATAGGTTACCATTTAATTGTTGAGGATGAGTTCAACATTTCTAAAGCCGATGTTGATAAATCTAAAGAGCTTGCCGAATATTGTTTGGAGGTTGGGCTAGAAAATTGTGAATTATTTAGAGATTGAATGTATTATGGTATGCAGCACAATACGACTAAAAGTTTTTTAACAGCCAACCGATATGAAAAGTTCCCAAAGAAGTAGAATAGATCCCTTTATTGTAATGGATATCATGGAAAGAGCTCATTCATTTGAGCAAAAAGGACACGCAGTTGTACACATGGAAGTTGGACAGCCGGGAACTTCAGCTCCAAAAGCAGCTAAGGATTTCTTGAAAGCTTCTATGGAAGATAACCCAATGGGTTACACAGTAGCTCTTGGACTGCCTGATTTGCGAAAAAAAATTGCTCAATTATATGGCGAGTGGTATGGACTGGATGTTGATTGGAACAGGGTCATTATAACAGGTGGCTCATCAGCAGGTTTTATCCTGGCTTTCACTGCACTCTTTGACATGCTTGACCGAGTAGGCTTAGCAAATCCCGGTTATCCCAGTTATCGGCAAATTATGAAAACTCTCAATTTGGAACCGGTACTTATAAACACTACTGAAAAAAATAAATTCCAACCCACGCCTGCTGAGCTTAGTCGTTACAATATTAATGGTTTGTTAATCGCATCACCAGGAAATCCAACTGGTTCTATGATTGAAAGAGAATCTTTAGAGGCTTTAGTGGATTATTGTAAAGATAGAAATGTTTCGCTGATAAGTGATGAAATATACCATGGCATTCAATACGATATGAAACCTTCAACAGTGCTAGAGTTTTGTGACAGTTGCTATATCATAAACTCCTTCTCAAAATATTTTTCAATGACGGGTTGGAGAATAGGTTGGATTGTTGTCCCCAAAGAACATGTAAGAATAGTTGAGCGCATACAACAAAACATGTTTATATGCGCTTCGCATGCTAGTCAAATTTTAGCTCTTGGAGCGTTCGACGGTATAATTGAGCTAGAACAAAACCTTGAGACATACCAAGAGAACAGGAAAAGACTATTAACTGCTTTACCAGAGTTTGGTCTTAGTAAGATAGCTCCACCAGACGGAGCATTTTATTTGTATATAGATATAAGTGAATTTTCTTCTGATAGCTATGATTTTGCAAAAAGAATGTTGGATGTTGGCGGGGTTGCTATAACACCTGGGATAGACTTTGATCCAATAAATGGCAAGTCAATGATCAGAATATCTTATGCAAGAGGCACACCTGAGATTATAAATGGCATAGAGAGAATGAAAATATTTATGAAAAAAAAGAAATACCTTCAATAAAAACAAGGGTAAAGGAAAGGATCTGTTATGGTAAAAAGATTGCAGGATAAAGTGGTTGTCATTACAGGAGCAAC
>CACHJY010000062.1 GCA_902580265.1 uncultured Alphaproteobacteria bacterium | reverse complement strand
ACTATACGGGTGTTGAAATTAGGGTTGTCGCTGTTGGTACAGGTCAGGCAATTAAAAATATGAAAAATTGTGATGGAGACGTTCTTATTACGCATTCGAAAAACGCAGAACTTGAGTTTTTAAAAACTGGTTATGGATTAAAAAGGTTAGAGTTTATGTATAATAACTGGGTAATTGTTGGGCCAAGAAAAGCTAAAACAGAGATAAATATTAGGGGTCATGAAATAAGAAAAATAATGGAAACAATTTATGATAAAAAAGAGAAATTCATTTCTCGTGGCGATAATTCTGGGACTCATATGAAGGAGTTGTCTCTTTGGAAAGAGCTAGCTCTTGTGCCTGAGGAGTTCCCGAAAACCTGGTATCTAGAAACAGGCTCTGGGCAAGGTGCTACTCTGATGATTGCAAATGAAATTGGAGCATTTACTATAACTGACACGGCAACTTGGTATTCCTTTAAAAACAAGAGGGACTCCGAAATATTTGGGTATGATAATAAAGATTTAAATACTTATGCAATAACAACTGTAAACCCCGAGAAATGTAAAAACATTAAATCTAGTGCAGTTGAAAAAATTGTTACCTTCTTGAAATCTGATAATGGAAAAAATGCCATTTCAAAGTTTAGACTAAATAATGCTAACGCTTTTTTTCCTATATAAATCTAAAAATTGTCTAAATAGGACTATTTTTATTTACGGAAACCTTTTCCTCCAAAACCTTTGCAAAGGCTAGAAGTTTGTCTTCCTGCCTTGGCTTACTCATTATTTGAATTCCAACAGGTAATCCATGACTAGAAAAGCCAACTGGAAGAGAAATAATTGGACACGAAGTAAGGGTCAATGCAAACGTAATTGCGAACCAATCAATATATGTTTTACATGCGACCCCATCTATTTCTTTTACAAAGGGAGTTTCAATATCAAACGGTAAAACGGAACATGTTGGACAGATCAAAAAATCGTACTCTTCAAAAAATCTATCAACTTTTATAAAAAGGTCCTGTCGGATTTTTTCTGCAGTTATTATTTCATCATTCGACGCCTCAAAACCAACCTCTATATTTTTTACAATATCCACCAGAATTTCATCTTTTTTACTCTTATAGAGATCACCCAACATATAGGCCATTAATAAACCTCTTAGTGTATGAAAACTTTCTATCGCACCGTTAAAATCGGGTATATCACTCCCTACCTCACACCCAATAGTTTTTAAGTGTGGAACTACAGTTTTAAAGATACTCCTTACCTCTTGTTGAACAGGGACCAAACCTAAGTCTTCCGTAACAGCTACCTTTGCCGGTAAATCAAAAGCATCAACGGCTTCAAGAAAAGAACTGCATGTATGATCAAAAGATAATGGATCGGTTTTGCAATAGCCAGACATGGCATCAAGCATTAGACCGATGTCTTTAACACATCTTGCCAGAGGACCTTCGACCCACAGTGGGTCAAATCTATTATAACGTAGACCCCTCGGGACAACTCCTATGCTAGGTCGTAAGCCAACAATATTATTGAAACTAGCGGGAGTTCTAAGGCTTCCACCTAAGTCATTACCTGTGGCTAGCCAAACCTGCTTTGTAGCTAAAGCAACTGAGGAACCTCCAGATGAACCACCTGCGATTTTATTTTTGTTAAAGGGGTTCTTTGTAACCCCGTATACTGGATTAAAGGTGTGCCCCCCTGCCCATTCTGGAACATTTGATTTAGCCACAGGGAGTGCACCATTTTGTTCTAAGCGGGCAATTGTTGAGTCTGATTTCGATGGAATATTGTTACTAAATATATTTGAGCCAAATGTAGTAGGAACTCCTGCTACATCATTATAATCCTTAACTGCTATGGGTAATCCTAAAAGACTTTTTTTGTTTTGCCTCTCACTATCAATATTGATATTTTTTGCTTTTGTGAGAGCCTTATCATAAAAAGTGTAGGGTAGCGCATTAACTTGTTCATCCACTTCTATATGCCTTTCTTGTGAGGCTTCTAAAAGCTCAGAACTGCTTACTTCCTTTTTTCTAATTAAATCTACTGCTTCAAAAGCATACTTTTGTATTAACTCATTTCCCATATTTTGACCCTTAGCTAATGTTAAACTCTATAACTTTTTTCATTTGGGATACATTTATTTCATCAAAAACCATGCCTTTCTCTTCATCTAGCAAATAATTTACTAATTTTGCTATATCATGTGGCTCAATAGCATTATCTTCACTTTTCCCAGGCCGAAAATTTTTATCATCAAAAAATTTTCCTCTTACCATACCTGGATTTATTACTGTAACGAATATATTATTCTTTGCTGTTTCCTCTCTGATTGATTGAGCAAACCCACGCAAACCAAATTTTGTAGCCGAATAAACAGATCCTTTTTGCCCTCCCTTTAGACCCGCTTCAGAACCAATTAATATTAATTTTCCATTATCTATTTTCTTTAAATGAGGTAACACGGCCTTCGCTGATACGATAACAGAAAGTAAGTTAACATCTAGCATGGCTTTTATTTTCGATACAGGAAGGTTCTCTATATTGGAAAATTCTCCAACCCCGGCACAATGCACCAAACAAAAAATCTCTTCATTATTCCTTACAATATTTGACATTGTTGCCTCTAGTAGTTCAGTATTTTGAAGATCTAGAATATGATGAATATAGTTTTCCTTTTTTTCATCCAAAGAAGGAACTTTTCTACCTATACCTATCACAGAAAAACCACTGTTAAGCAAAAGTGTTGATACAGCCTCTCCAATTGTGCCGGTCGATCCTATGACAATGACTTTTTTAATGCTATCTCCTAATTTTTCTCAACCACAAGAAAAGAACTTTCTTGCGTCACTATACTTCATAAGCTCTACTCGACAATATTCATTCATCTCATTTTCTATCGACTGATCGTAAGAAATGATCCCTTTATCATTTGATCTTAAAAATGATAATTCTTCGCTATTTGGATAATATTGCAGTAATTTATTGAAAAAACTTTTAGGAAATCTTAGTGATCCAAGAGAAACCGAATGGATGTTTTCCTCTTTGATTTCTTTAAAGATATTTGCAAATAACTCAGCGTATTGAGCCTTCCAATTATTACAATATATCAATGGATCGAACCTCAATCCAATTCTCCATCCTTTATTTGCTAAGTATTTCATGTTTTTTATCCGGGCAGACACTGACGGAGCTTTTTTGTCCAAAATCTGTGCTAAGGCCTCCGGCATAAGACTATACGCTACAATACAATTTGCTAGTGGATCATGCTTTCTAAATACCGTGTTATTGATACTTTTTGTCCTTATTTCGAATAGGGCCTTTTTATAC
>CACHJY010000061.1 GCA_902580265.1 uncultured Alphaproteobacteria bacterium | reverse complement strand
ACTATCATAGGGCTGGGGTATTTTATAACACCAGAGTTTCTCTGGTTTGATATTTACTATATTTTTGCCACATTTATTTTTTATCTTTTTTGGTCATACTATTCTCCACACAAATGGCAAAGGTGGTCAATTTTAGGTTCATCATTGCTTATTTTGATGGCCTACTTAACAGTACAAGTATCGGTTGTTATTAATGCTTGGTACGGCCCTTTTTATAATGATGTTCAAAAAGCACTCAATGGAAATGGTGAGGTTACTGCATCAGACTTATACGAGCATTTGGCTGTCTTTTGTATCATTGTTTTCCCATATATCATTTTTGTCCCGCTGAAATTATTTTTTACTTCCCACTATGTTTTTAGGTGGCGAAATGCAATGAATGATTACTACCTAGAAAAATGGTCACAAGTTAGGAGGGTAGAAGGCGCGTCTCAACGAATACAAGAAGATACAATGCGATTTTCTGGAATCATGCAGGGTCTTGGAGTTGCAATGGTTGACTCTGTTATGACTTTAATATCCTTTTTACCAGTTCTTTCTGCATTATCAGTGCACATTGAAGAAATGCCAATCGTTGGGTCTATACCTTATCCTTTAGTTACGCTTGCTATTGTATGGTCAGTGTTCGGCACTTTTCTTCTTATCTTTGCAGGTATTAAACTGCCAGGACTTGAATTTAAAAATCAGCGGGTTGAGGCCGCCTTTAGAAAAGAGTTAGTATACGGAGAAGATAATAATGGTAGGGCTGAACCAGTTTCGTTAGTGGAGTTATTCAATAATGTGAGACGGAATTACTTTAAAATATACTTTCACTATGCATACTTTAACTTGGTAAGGTATCTATACCTTCAAGCAGACAATATCATTGTTTATATATTCATAATTCCGACTATAGTAAGTGGTCGAATAACGCTCGGCATTATGAATCAGATACTGAGAGCATTTGGACAAGTTGCATCTTCTTTCCAATTTCTTGTTAATTCGTGGACCACGATTATTGATCTTATTTCAATTTACAAACGTCTTCAGGCATTTGAAGCTTCAATACATGGAGGTCAATTACCTAAGATTGATAGAGATTTTATTGAAAATAAAGGGATGGAAGACAAATAAAAGAGAAAAAGGGTTAATATCTAATTGAAACATTTGATCTCATAATACTGTTTATCGTCAGAGTAATCGATTAACACATTTTTTATTACATAATTTTTTAGATTGCAAAAATGGCTTAGATCGATTTCAGCTAAAGGATCATCGGCAATTACCAGGGCCAAATCATTTTTTTGCAACAACGGAAGATGTTTTCGGACTTTTAAAACCGGCAGAGGACACCTCAAACCAGTTGTATCAATTACTACGCAATAATCGGTCATTTTTTTCATTTGATAGCTCTAACTATAAAAAATGGACAATTTGAGTTATATAATAAAAGATTAAGATATGAAAATTAAAGAGTAAAATTCAAATGATATTACCAGAAACAAAAATGAGTAGTCTAATTTTTCATGAAAAGGTATTTAATGAAAAAAATGAGGTCCAGAATGTCACTCTGATAGATGAGAAAATTTTAACAATTTATTTAAATAATCAAGAAATTTTAACTGCCATGACTATTTGTGATTACCCTGAATATTTGGCTGTTGGGTTTCTTTTTAACCAAAATATGATTAAATCGTTAAACGAATTGAAAGAGGTAGAGTTTAATGAAGAGCTTTCTGTTGTAGTTGTAAGAACAAATACAATCACACCCTTTGAAACACAGAATAAAAAGAGGATTAAAACTAGTGGGTGTGCTATGGGAACCATATTTGGTGAAATGTTTGAACAGCTAGTACCTTTATCCTCATTTAATTTAAATACCTTTAGCCTGAGTACAGTCAGAAAAATAATTAAAGAAGTGAATCAAACAAAAAGTCTATATTTGGAAGCAGGCGCTATCCATGGAAGTGTATTGTGTGACAACAAAAATATATTGGTATACATGGAAGATGTAGGTAGGCACAATGCAGTGGATAAAATTGGTGGTTTTATCCTCATGGAAAACGTTGATCCTGCTAATAAATTTCTTTACACGACGGGACGCTTAACTACTGAAATGGTATTAAAAACGGTAAGCATGGGAATTCCATTGCTGATCTCTCGATCTGGGTTTACTAAATCAGCTGTCGAATTGGCAAGAAAATTTAATCTTACGATGATCGGTAGATTTAAAGGTAACAGATTTATGTGTGTAAGTGGTTTTGACAGGATCATTTTGGATTGAAAATTATGAACAAAATCATGTCTCAAGAAGAAATTCCAACTGTTATCTTATCTGGGGGACAATCAAGGAGAATGGCTGGAAATGACAAAGCTTTTCTATCGATTGCAGATAAAACTTTGTTAGAAATAGTTTTTGAGCGGTTGCGCCGCCAAACCCCACATATTGCTATAAATACAAATTCGAAAGATCATGAATATACCTATCTAGGTGTCCCGATATTAAATGATGAAATAAGCGGGTATTTAGGTCCTTTAGTAGGGGTATTTACAGCAATGAAATGGGCAAATGGTATGGGCTTTAAGAAGGTTGCAACGGTGGCTATCGATACACCCTTGTTCCCAGAAAATCTGTTAAAGAAACTCTATCAAAAGATGGAGGTAAGTGATTCTGATATTATTTTTGCTACATCCGCAGCAGATAATAAACATAAGAAGGTCTTACACCCGGTTTTTGGTTTATGGAAAACCTGTCTTTCCGATGATCTTAAAAGGGAGATAGATAGTGGAGTACGAAAGGTCACACTCTGGAGTGCAAAGCACAAAACTTCGAGTGTATATTTTCCCCATCGACATATAGACCCATTTTTTAATATCAATACGCCCAATGATATTTCATTATTAGAGGAGTTTTTTAAAAATAAATGAAAATTATCGGGATAGTAGGTTGGAAAGATACAGGAAAAACAACTTTGATAGAAAAATTGATCAATGAGTTCAATCAAAGAAATTTAAGTGTATCTACAATTAAGCATTCCCACCATAAACTTTCGGTAGATAGAAAAGGAACAGACTCCTTCAGGCACTTCAATGCAGGAGCAAAAGAGACGATTCTCGCTTCTGAAAAAAAATGGATCAAATTTTCACGAAAAATATGTGACCGTGAACTTAATCTGGCTTATCTGCTAAAGCAAATTGTCCCGGTTGATATCGTTATTGTAGAAGGGTTCAAAGTGAGTGGTCATAAAAAAGTTGAAATTATTAATAGTCTCAATAAGAGAAAACCACTGTATGAAAATGACAAAACAATTTGTGGACTAATATTTAATGGCCATAAAATTCATAACTCAATATTACCACAATTTGAAAGAGATGATATTCAGGAAATCTGTAACTTCATCCAAACAACTTTAGGAGTTGAATAAAGAGTGAGTTCACCAAAATTCAAATTAACGCCTTTAAGTAAGCTATTTTCAAATCTCAAGTCTGAACTTAAACCAATTTTCAGGGAAAATCAGGTCAGAGTTGAGAATTGCGTCAATAAAATATTATCAAAAGATATTTTTGCTAAATATGACAATCCACCATTTGATAAT
>CACHJY010000060.1 GCA_902580265.1 uncultured Alphaproteobacteria bacterium | reverse complement strand
ACGACCGGATTCGAACCGGTGTCCACGGATTTGCAGTCCGCTGCGTAACCACTCCGCCACGTCGCCCTTTTATTAGGAAATAGCAATATAAAATAATTTAATTCATTGCAAGAACATATAATATTATGTAAATCTTTTTGAGTTAATTTCTCTTCTCCAAAAATCGGATGGGTTCATAGAATGTTTGATTATAAAAAGGCACGTAAAAATATGGTGGATAACCTAATCCGGCCGGCAAATGTAACAAATCCGAAACTTTTATCAGCAATTGAGGATGTTCAACGAGATAAGTTTTTACCAAGTAATTTAGCCAACTTGTCCTACAGTGAAACAGAGTTGCTAATACAAAATGATAGAATATTGATGAATCCCTGGCTGCTTGCTAAGATGATCCAGTTTCTGAATCTTGGTTCGAGTGATAATGTTCTCAGTCTAGCTACAGGTTATGGCTACAGTTGCGCTCTAATGTCATCATTAGCAAATTTTGTGGTTGCTGTTGAGAGTAATGACCTTGCTCAAGAGGCTCAAACTCGGTTAATTGAAAATGGCTATGACAATATTTTGGTTAAAGAGGGTAATATTGACGAAGGAGCAAAAAAAAAGAGGGTCCATATGATGTAATTTTAATCGAGGGTGCAGTAGAGTTCATAAATGATGAAATTATAAAGCAGCTTAAACTCGATGGAAGAATTATGGCGATATTTAAAGAAAAAAATTTAGGGCAATGCAGGTTAGGCATAAAAACCAATTCAGGAGTACAGTGGAGTAATCTTTTTGAAGCAAATTGTGTTTTATTGGATGAGTTTAAAAAAGAAAAAGAATTCACCTTGTGAAAAGGTCAAAAAATTATATGAATAAAAAAACTTTAATAATATTAATTTCGGTTATTTTATGTTTCTATGAAGCAAGTTTTTCGCAGAATTTAAAACAATCTGTACAAAATGCACTTAATAATAATGAGAGTTTGAAGAGCCAAAAAGTGCTGCTTGATAATAGTTATCAGAATGTTTTAATACAAAATGGAACGATGTTGCCAAACCTGTCATTCAGTGGTACTGGTTCTCGCTCATCAAATTTTGATACCAATCAGGATGCAGATGGCTACAACATTTCGTTGAACTCTTCGTATAGTTTATTTGATTTTGGATCACTCAATGCAAAAAAAAGATCCGCTGTACATTTAAATGAAGCCTCTAAGCTTTCATTCAAGAAGCTTGAAAACGAACTGATAATGAGTGTAGTCAAAGTACATCTAGAACTATTCAAGGCGATTGAAATTGTGGAGCTTTATGAAAGTGGTCTGGAGATAAGGAAACAGCAATTTTTGGCAGCAAAAAATAGATTTGATTTAGGTGAAGCCACAAGATCAGATCTGTTGAGATCCAAAGCTTCAATTTCTGGTGCTGAGGCGCAATTAAAATTAGGGCAAGCAAATGTTAAGAAATTTCGAGAAAGTTATAAAAATTTAGTGGGCAAGGTCTCAGGAAGTCCGAAGCTCCCACAGATTAAAATAAAAGAGCCCGATGCACTGGAAACTAGCGTTAGAATTGGTGTAGAAAATGACCTTGCTTTGAAAATTCTCATGCTTGAGGAACAATCACTAAGAGAGGAATTGAATGCTACCGAAAAATCCCGGTTGCCAAATCTACGCCTTTCTGGAACATTGTCATACGGTGATAGCCAGACATTGGGAAGTAACATTAGTTCGGGAAGTGTTTCTTTAACATCCAATGTCAATATTTACAGTGGGGGCCAAAAAAAAGCTCAAGTTAAAATTGCTTCAAATAAGTTGGCAGCGAAAGCAATTGATATAGCGGTAAGAAAAAAAAATTTAGAAAGAGATGTTGCAACGAAGTGGTTGGATTTACTGGCTTTAGCCTCTTCAGCTGTCGCAAAACAAGAAGAAGTTGATGCCTTGAATGAGTTGTATGAGAGCGTTTTTGAAGAATGGAAACTTGGCGGAAAGACTTCGTTGGATACTGATCAAGCTTATCAAAATTTCCTGAATTCTGAAGTTGAATTGGTTGCAATAACCACGGATATATTGATTGCGAAATTTGACTTGTTGGCCGAGATAGGTACTCTTAGAACTGAGCTGCAGCTACGATAATATATTGGGTGCTAAAGGGAATATTTAATGGCTGAAAAAAAGACTACAAAAAAAGAGAAAACAGTAGATAGCCAAGTTGACCTTAAAGAAATTCTTGGCGATATTAAAACCGTCGTCTCAGGTGAGAAGGAAACGCTTTTTAAGGTGAATGAATATAAAACAATAAATCTAAAAAAAGAGAATTTGGTGAAGAGTGGCTATAAAAATAACTCCCTTAATGCGACAAGTATGAGTGATGAAAAGCTTGAGAGCCTTATAAGAAGTATCGTAAAAGATGAAATAAGGAGTTTTCAACGTAAGCAAAAGACTGAAAAGGTTTCAAAAGAAAATACAAAGATAAAAAAAACTGCTACCAGCCCTTCACAATTAGAAACAAATGTTAAACCTATAGCTGCATTAAATAGGATGACTAAGAAACAGTTAGAAGATTATGGTCGTGCGTTTGGTTTTGAAGTCGATAGGCGTTTAACTAAAGGCAAGATAATAAAACAAGTGAATAAACTTAAATAGATAAATTAATCAATGTAATTAAATAAGCTTTAAAATAACATTATGAAAATTTTTAGCAATCAGAGTTTCAATATAATTATTCGGTGTTTTGGAAAGCGTTTTACGCCAGTTAGACCGATTTCCTTCACTAGTTGGAAAAGTTTGTAGGGCATACTGTTTCATGGGTCTTTCAAATAAATTCAACCCCAAAGAGTCTGAAAAAAACATAAATGACCTTTGGGTAGAAGCCGATGCTTTTAGCGCAGGCAAAGAAAGTGAAAAAGGCAAACCACCATTTTCAATTATGATCCCTCCTCCGAATGTTACGGGCAGCTTACATATAGGTCATGCCTTTAATAATACAATTCAGGACATATTGGTCAGGTATCATAGAATGAATGGTTATGACGTTTTATGGCAACCTGGTCAGGACCATGCTGGGATTGCAACTCAGATGGTAGTCGAAAGAGAATTAGAGAAAAGCAATAAAAACAGACAGGAAATGGGTCGAGAAAGGTTTCTTGAAGAGGTTTGGAATTGGAAAGAAAAATCTGGAAACACTATAATCGATCAGTTGAAGAGGTTAGGAGCATCCTGCGATTGGAGCCGAAATAGGTTTACCATGGACCCTGATTTTCATAAAGCTGTTATAAAAGTTTTCGTGGATTTTTATAATAGAGGACTGATTTATAAAGGTAAAAAATTAGTCAATTGGGATCCAAAGTTTCAAAGTGCCATCTCAGATCTAGAAGTTGAACAGATTGAGGTTCAAGGAAAAATCTGGGAATTAAAGTACTTTTTAGAGGAAGGCTCTTTCAATTTTGGAGCCGAAACCGATGAAAATGGAGAAGTTATAAAGCGAAAACCTCTAGATCATGTGGTTATTGCAACTACAAGGCCTGAAACACTTCTTGGAGACACGGCAGTTATCGTGAATCCAAACGATGATAGATACAGAGATTTAGTTGGGAAATCGGTTATTTTACCATTGGTTGGAAGAAAGATTCCGGTAATAGCTGATGATTATGCGGATCCTTCAAAAGGAACGGGTGCTGTGAAGATTACTC
>CACHJY010000059.1 GCA_902580265.1 uncultured Alphaproteobacteria bacterium | reverse complement strand
ATAGCTTTGGAAGATCAAGAGTATTTAAAGACTGTTTTGAAGAAAGTTGATCACTCAAAAAAAGAAATTGCCATGATTTTTAAGAAATTTGGTTTTAACTCATTATCGTCTAGAACGAACTTTGTGCCTATAAACAGTGGAGGCGATGGTAGATTTGCAGATAAGCTAATGAAGTGTTTAATTCAAGAAAAAATTTTTGTACGCATGCCAGGTGTGAGCCCATTAAATTCGTTTATAAGAATTACCGCAGGTACGAATGATGATTTAGTGGCCTTAGATGAAGCTATGAATAAAATAGTAAAACTAATTTAAGCTTCTTCATTTATAGAGCTTGCCAAATAATTAATAGCATTATCCAAACCTCCTTTTTTAAATGGTATATTAGCAGCGATAAGACCCATCTCCAAGGAAGCCAATACCCCGAGGATCATGTGGGGATTAAGATGGCCCATATGAGCAATTCTAAATGCAGAATCCCCATTATAGTAATCTGGACCCTCAAATCCCAATCCGATCCCCAATTCAACCCCAGTATTTTTTTCTATCCAATTTTTGAACGGAAGAAGATCAAAATTTTTCGCAACAAGTGTCGTTACTGCGTTAGATCTATTTGCCTTGTTAATTACATTGAATTTCAAAACTCCCTCTTGGCTCCAGATATCAACGGCTTTCCAGACTGTGTTCGCTAATATCTCATGCCGCTTGATTATGTTATCTTTACCTTCTTTATTTATTATTTCCAGTGCTGCCTTTTGAGCAAAAAGGAGATGCGTTGGAGCCGTTCCAAAGTAAATTTCATAAAAATTTGTAGGATCAAGTCTTGGACCCCAATCCCAGTATGCGGATCTTTTTGCTATTTTTTTTGCTTGGATTTCAGCTCTCTTTCCTATTACTAGGTATCCCAAGCCAGGAGGGGTCATAAGCCCTTTTTGTGATGCTGTTAAAAGCAGATCAACTTCCCATTCATCCATTCTCATATCATCACATCCAAAACAAGCAATACTGTCCACCAATAACAACGCTGGATGTCCCAAGCTCTGTTTTAATTTGCTTATTTCTTTGATGTTTAGAAGCATGGAAGAAGCAGTATCCGTTTGAACCACCAAAATTCCTCTTATCTTTTTATCTTTGTCTTCAGAAAGAACTTTTTCGAGATCATCAATCTCAAAATATCTATCCATTCCGTACTCTAAATGAACTACCTCTAGCCCTAGCTTTGATGCGATATTACCCCAGTGCTTGCCAAAAACACCATTTGAAATAGTTAGGATTTTGTCATTTTCATTAAAGAGGTTTGTTAGAGCAGCTTCCCAAACGCCATGCCCGTTCGATATATATAAAGCCACTCTGCCTTTGCTGCCAGCTAATTTTGAAATATCTGCTAAAATGCTCATTGTAATCTCTTCAAGCTCACCTCCATAAATGTTGGGGGCGGGTCTTTGCATAGCTTGAAGTACCTTATCAGGTATTATTGATGGGCCAGGGAGAGCTCTGTGTATACGTCCATTAGAAAAATTCATTACAATTTCACCGATTTAAATTGGTCAGTTAACCTATAAACAAAAGTTATGGCAATTTGCAATCAAAAAGTCTTGCTCGTTTGATATTGATGTAATACTAATCTCGGAAAAGGATAAACATATTGTTTAACTTAAAACAAAAGTTTGAAAAATTTGATGAAAACTGGAGAAGTGATTTAGAAAAATCTTTTTCCACTTCCAATAAAAAATCTGCTGAAAAGCACGCCTTCTGGATAGATCACGAGTTTCTCAGAATTCTTTACCATAATAATTTTCAAATAGCACCAGGAGTATTCAGATCAAATCAGCCTTCTGAAAAGCGAATATTGGAATGGCAACGAGAAAAGGGTATTCAATCAATAATAAATTTTAGAGGGGAGTCTAATCAAGGAGCATTTTTTATTGAGAAAAATATATGTAGAGAGATTGGGGTTAAACTTATTAATATGAAATTATATTCATCAAAATTGCCAGAAAAAGAAAAAATTTTTGAAATAAATGAAGTTTTTAAGAGTATAAAAAAACCTTTTTTGATGCACTGTAAGTCAGGGTCAGATCGAGCAGGCTTAGGTGCAGCGCTCTATTTCTTGTTGGTTCTAAATACACCTATCGAAATTGCTCAAAAGCAACTATCCTTTAAGTTTTTACACTTAGGAGGTTGGACTGCAGGAATTTTAGACTTTATGCTTATGGAATATCGACATGCTTTTCAAAAAGACAGAATTAAATTTTTGGAATGGATAGAAAAGAGCTACCATAGAGAAGAGATGACACAAAGATATGTTGATTTTCGAAAAAATTCGCATTGGTTCAAAATTCCCAGATAATAATTAGTATTATGAATGTTGAAGATGATAAAAAGCCTCTACTGAAATGGTTCTGGAATTCATATGTCAGAGAGCATTTCGCTTTCCTCTTTATAGCATTAATTTTCATGTCAATAGAAGGCTCAATGTTAGGGTTGCTTTCTTACTCTATTAAATTTTTGTTTGATAATGTTTTGGTTTCTAAAGATGCATCCAGCATTCTCTTTGTTGCATTATTAATTTTTTTTATTTTCTCAATAAGGGCTATAGCAGGATTCGTCCATAGACTTATGACCATAAATGTTTGCCAAAAAATAATTAAAGTCCTTCAGGATCGAATGGTACAGCACCTCATTAATTTGGATGTCGGTTTCCATCAAAAAAATTCACCAGGTACCCTCATGGATAGGGTCAGAGCGGACAGTAAAGCCTTATCTGAGTCCGTCGGTGAAGCATTTATGACTGTAGGAAGAGATGGATTTTCATTGATCTCTTTGGTTGCTGTTGTTTTTTTTATTGATTGGAAGTGGTCTTTAATAGCCTTCTTGGGCATTCCGTTTTTAGTATTACCAATTTTCCTGCTCCAAGGCTTGGTAAGAACCAGAGCAAGCGAAAATAGGGATTTTGAGTCGAAAGCAAACGTACGTTTGGATGAGATATTCCACGGTATAACGGACATCAAACTTAATCGAGCGGAAAGGAGTGAGCGCAACAGATTTTTTGATATTCTTCAGGTTACGCATAAAGTTAGACTTCGACTTGAGGCCGGAATGGCTGGTATCCCTGCTATGATCGATATAATAGCGGCTATTGGGTTTTTATCTGTGATGGTTTTTGGCGCTATCGATATTACATCAGGATCTAAGACTATTGGTGAATTTATGAGCTTTTTCACTGCTATGGCATTAATTTTTGAGCCTCTTAGAAGATTAAGTAATGTCTCAGGTAATATTCAAGTTGCCATGGCAAGCTTGGAGCGTGTATTTAGAGTTTTCGAGGAAAAATCATCTATAGTTTTTCCAAAGTTATCTAGCATTGGAAACAAATTCGATAAGATTGGGGTACAGTTTGAGAGTGTTGATTTTTCTTATGGAGATAAAAAAGTTTTGGAAAATATAACTTTCGAAATTGAAGAGGGAACGTCTAATGCAATTGTTGGCTACTCGGGTAGTGGGAAAACAACCTTGTTTAACCTTATTACAAGGTTGATCGACCCAAATAGAGGACGTATAAAGATTAATGGGATAAATCTTAGAGATCTTAGCTTGCAAGATTTGCGGTCTCTCATTTCAGTTGTGCGTCAAGATGGGATGGTTTTCGATGAAACAATACTTGAAAATATCCGATTTGGAAAGCCAAACGCATCGGATATAGAAATTAGACAGGCAGCCAAATTAGCTTATGTTGACGAATTTAGTAATGAGTTGAAAGATGGCTTAAATACAGTAGTTG
>CACHJY010000058.1 GCA_902580265.1 uncultured Alphaproteobacteria bacterium | reverse complement strand
GCTACAATTACTTTACTGTCTTTCATTCCCGCCAAGTGTTGTATAGCACCAGATATTCCAACTGCGACATATAAGTCTGGTGCAACCACCTTACCAGTTTGTCCAACTTGCCAATCATTGGGAGCAAAACCAGAGTCCACTGCTGCTCTGCTAGCGCCTACCGCTGCCCCTAGTTTATCAGCAAGACCCTCAATTATTTCAAAATTTTCTTTGCTTCCAACACCTCTTCCTCCAGACACAACCACTTTTGCTGAGGTTAGTTCAGGCCTATCACTTGTTTGCATTTTATTTTCTATAAAAGTAGTAAGCGTGTTATTACTTTCGCAGTCTATTTTCTTTATATTCGCACTACCTGTCAAAGGCACGGCGCCATAGTTGCTGGTTCTTACAGATATTAACTTCACTTTGTCAATGGACTGCACCGTCTGGATTGCATTACCTGCATAAACTGGGCGTTCAAAAGTATCCTCTGATATAACTTGAGATACATCTGATATAACCATTACATCTAACATGCCGCCGATCCTCGGAAGAATATTCTTTCCAAATGAACTTGAAGGCGAAAATACATGAGAATATGAACTTATGGTATCAATCAAAGTTTCGCTATAGCTTTCTGCAAGGCTCTGAGCAAAAATGTCATCTTCTAACACTAGGACATTTTCTACGCTCTCCATTTTGGCTATTTTTGTGGATGCATCGGTGCAATGGTTAGAAGCACACAAAACATCAACTTTACCCAACGTAGCCGCTGCTGCTACAGTTTTACTAGTTTGATCTTCGGCGAGCTCGCCGTCATTAATTTCTGCCAAAACCAATATTTTCATAAAGTTACCCTCCAACATTCTCCTGAATTTTTTCAACTAGCTGATCTATATTGTCTAAGATCAACCCTGCTTCTCTACTATCTGGCTCTTTTGTTTTAATAACTTTGAGCCTCTGTGTCATTTCAACCCCTAAATCAGCTGGACTGATTTCCTCTAGCGGTTTTCTTTTTGCCTTCATAATATTTGGGAGACTAGCGTATCTAGGCTCATTTAATCTGAGATCAACTGATACAACTGCTGGAATTTTAGCATCAATGGTCTGTAGTCCGCCATCTACCTCCCTTGTTACCCTTACCGTATCCTTCTTAATATCAATTTCTGAAGCAAAAGTTGCTTGAGACCATTTAAGCTTTGCAGACAACATTTGGGCTGTGGCATTAAAATCGTTATCTATAGCCTGTTTGCCACATAAAATTAGTGATGGTTTTTCTTTAAGAGTAATAGCCACGAGTATATTTGCTACAGTGAGTGGTTCAATGTCATTATGCACATCGTCTGTGGCAACAACCAAAATGGCTCGGTCAGCACCCATAGCCAGTGCAGTTCTCAAGGTTTCCTGGTTTTGCTGAACTCCAATTGAAACAGCTATTATTTCCTCTGCATTACCTTTCTCTTTTATTCTGATAGCTTCCTCTAGTGCTATCTCATCAAAGGGGTTCATTGACATTTTAACATTCGCTAAGTCAATACCACTTCCGTCTGCTTTCACTCGAGCCTTAACGTTATAGTCAAGTACTCTTTTTACAGGGACTAAAATTTTCATCAATTATTTATCTCTTTAGTTAATCTTAAATTCAAAATATGCACTAGTTAAACACTTCATACAAGACGTTTTATTTGTTTTTTCCAGGCGACCAAAGGACTTCAGTTGAATTCTCTTGGTTTTCAACTCTTGAGGCAACAAAGAGCCAATCTGATAGTCGGTTTAAGTAGACAAGCGTATTGTCATTTATCTGTTCTTTCGATCTTAAGCTGACGACACTTCTTTCCGCACGACGGCAAATAGTTCTGGCCAGATGTAAAAAAGTAGCTGACTTACATCCTCCAGGCAAAATAAAGCTATTTAAGGGTTTAAGTATATTATTCATTTCATCTATCTCTACTTCAAGTATCTCTATTTGACCCTTAGATACTCTTAACCTGTTATTATTCTTTTTGGAAATTGGCACACACAAGTCAGCACCGAGATCGAATAGATCGTTTTGGATATTTTTTAGCTTTCTTTTTAAATCTGGTGTCGCATACAGGGTAACCACCCCAATACTAGCGTTAAGTTCATCGACGTTTCCATAAGCACTTACCCTTAGACTATCCTTGAGCACCCTTTCCCCATTACCAAGTGCCGTATCTCCCCCATCACCTGTTTTTGTATAAATTTTGTTTAATTTTATCAAACTACCCACCTCTAGAAAAATAAACGAAAAAAATGATTAATAAAATTGCGATAGCTTGAAGAAGTATTCTCAAACGCATAATTTTATTTGCATATTTTTTATTAAATTCACCACCAAAAGCAAAGCCACCTAGGCCTATCATAAGGACTATAACTACAAGTAGACAGGCTATCATTACAAATATATGCGCGTTTTCTAATATCATTGAATATCCTTCTTAGCTACTTTCATATGCTTTAAAAACATAGTTTAGTTTTTGTGTATTTCTAATATTGAGTTTAATTAGTATTCCAAGTAATTTAGCTCAGAACCAAACCATTAATAATTACGTTATATACATAATCAAGAAATGGATCAAAAACAAGATATTACAACAGCATTAGAGACAAGATATCTTTTGTATGCAGTGTCTACAATCATGGATAGAGCTCTTCCTGATGCTAGAGATGGTCTAAAACCAGTACACAGAAGAATACTTTATGCAATGAACCAGCTTAGGTTATATCCTCAATCGAATTTTAGAAAGTGTTCTAAAATAGTAGGGGAGGTTATGGGTAATTACCATCCACATGGAGATAAGGCTATCTATGATGCATTGGCAAGATTTGCTCAAGATTTTAGTGTTAGATATCCACTTATTGAAGGTCAAGGAAATTTTGGAAATATTGATGGAGATAACCCGGCAGCGCAAAGATATACTGAGGCTAGGCTATCAAGATACTCTGTTGATCTTCTTGAAGGTCTTGACGAGGATTCCGTGGATTTTAAGGAAACATATGACAGTTCAAGTCATGAACCTAGTGTGCTTCCAGCAAGTTTCCCCCATCTTCTAGCAAACGGAGCCTCTGGGATTGCTGTGGGGATGGCTACCAGTATTCCACCCCACAATATACTTGAATTATTGCAAGCTTGTATACTACTGGTGGAAAAACCCAATTCGAATATCCTAAAATTGTCAGAAATAGTAATTGGGCCCGATTTTCCAACAGGGGGAATTATTTTAGATAGTAAAGAAGATGTCGTTAAAGTATATACCGAGGGTAAGGGAAGTTTCAGATTGCGTGCTAAACATCACTTTGAGGATCTTAAGCATGGTAACTGGCAGCTAGTCATAGATGAAATACCCTATCAAGTTCAAAAGGGAAAACTTATAGAAAAAATTGCTGAGCTGATTACTGCAAAGAAACTATCTTTTGTACAAAACGTGAGAGATGAGAGCGCAGAAGAGATAAGAATTGTTATAGAGCCAAGATCTCGAAACATAGAAAAAGAAAATCTTCTTACGTCTCTTTATAAATTTACTGACCTTGAAACAAGATTTTCCATGAATCTTAATGTTCTTATTGATGGGGTTTCCCCGAAAGTGAGTGATCTGAAAGAATTACTAAAGACTTTTTTAGATCATCGCAGAGAAATATTGATAAGAAAATCTACTTACAGGTTAAAGAATATTGATAGCCGTCTTGAGATTATTGAGGGCCTGCTTCAGGCTTATGTTAATCTTGATCGGATAATAAGTTTAATTAGGGAGGAGGACGACCCTAAAACTGTAATTATAGAAGAGTTTGGTCTTAGTGAGTTACAGGTGGAAGCAATCCTCAATTTAAGATTGAGAGCGCTGAGAAGGTTAGACGAAGAACTACTTTCA
>CACHJY010000057.1 GCA_902580265.1 uncultured Alphaproteobacteria bacterium | reverse complement strand
GCAACGATAGATGATCCTTTGATTTTAGAGGAAATTAAAGAAGCTCTGACGACTATAGGATATCCAAGAAATTAGAAATAAGATGAAGCAAAAAAAAACATTACTTTTTTCTCACGCAAAGAGCGTTTTCTCTAATGCCTATGCACCTTATTCAAAATTTAATGTTTCAGTTAGCTTGCTTGGAATAAACACCGCTATTTATACAGGGGTAAATGTTGAAAACGGTGCCTTTCCCCAAGGGATGTGTGCTGAGGCTGCGGCAATAGGAAAAATGGTTACTGATGGGTGTACTGAAATTGATGAAATTCTAGTGATGGCAAACACAAAGAAACCTACAACTCCCTGTGGGGGATGTAGACAGAGATTAATGGAGTTTTCGAAAGCTGATACTCCGGTATATCTATGTAATCTTGAAGGGTTTCTTGAAGAAACAACTATGGGATTTTTGCTACCAGGTGCTTTCGATCTGAATAATATCTGATCAAATCTCACTCTCCATATGGTATCCAAATATTCTTAACTTGAACCGATTTTCTTAATAGCAATTTATTGAAGCTTGCATGATAGTTAATCCAGTTAACGTCGTTTCCATTTATTGACCATATTTGTTTTAAATTGGAAACAGAGGCCTCATCAATGTTAGTCTCGTATTTTGGATCTCCAAAATTCCATATACCGTCAACAGAATTGTGCTCGGAAAGTGTAGTAATAAGTTCCTCGTGTTTTCCGGTTATAATATTAATTGCCGCTCTAGGAACATCTGATGTATCGAATATTTGATACATATCTACTGCAGGCAAAGGAAAATTTTCTGAAGGAATTACTATCAAGCGATTTCCTTGAGAAAGTGCCGCTGCAATAAGTGTAATAAATGAAGCCAACGGCGAGACATCAGGGCATATGATACCCATTACACCAACCGGCTCATTAAGTGCTATGGTATTTGCTCTTATTGGTGCTTGGTGAATAACTCCATCGAATTTATCTGCCCAAGAAGCAAAGATAAATAGTCTTTCTAATGCGGTATCAAATTCTTGCAAGGGGTTTTGACATAAAGTTGTCGAAGAGAGCAAACTAATAAAATAGTCTCTTCTTTGGGAAAGATTTTCTGCGATATAGAACATAATTTGGGCTCTTGCATGGGAACTAAGCGTTGTCCAATTCATTTGCTTGTTTGCGGCCTCCACAGCATTTCTTATATCTTTGCGATTACCACGCCCAACTGTCGCTATTTCTTGTTTTTGGTTGTCTAGTATCCCGATGGAATGCCCACTATCTCCTCTCTTTTGGCAGCCTCCAATAAACATTTTTCTAGTTTGGTCTATCAGAGGTAGAGATTGCTTTTTCCCTAAAATACTTTTCTTTAATACCCTATATTCTTTTTTAATACTGAAGTTATCTGAGTTCATTTCTAGGTATTCATACATGCCTTCTTTCCCCCCCTCTCTACCATAACCACTCTCTCTATATCCTCCAAACCCAACAGCTGCATCAAATACGTTTGTAGAGTTGATCCATACAACACCAACTTTTAATTTTGGTGAAATATCCAAAACGAGATTGATATTTTCACTCCAGATACTTGCCGACAATCCATATCGAGAATTATTTGCGAGAGAGACTGCTTCTTCTGGCGTTCTAAATGTTGTTGAAGAAAGAATTGGCCCAAATATCTCTTTCTGGAAGATTTCCATTGAAGGAGAAACATTTTTTAGTAGCGTCGGTGGATAAAAATACCCTTTTAAATTGGATGGCATATCACACTGATAGATGTCAGCTCCACTTTCTACTCCTCTATCAACTAGACTTTTAACTCTACTCTGTTGTTCAAAGCTTACTAAAGGCCCCATGTCTATACTTTTATCTAATGGATTACCAAACCTTAATTTTTTCATTCTTGAAAGAATTTTCTTTTCTACCTTTTCGCTAATAGTCTCTTGTAATAAAAGCCTAGATCCAGCACAGCAGACCTGTCCTTGATTAAACCAAATTGCGTCAACCAAACCTTCGACGGCACTATCTAGGTCAGCATCATCAAATATTATAAAAGGAGATTTTCCTCCTAATTCTAAAGTTAGCTTTTTTCCACTTCCTGCTGTATTTTTCTTAATTTCTTTGCCAACCTCTGTTGAACCAGTGAAGGCAATTTTTGAAATACCCTTTTCATTTACTAGATGTGATCCGGTTATTCCGTCACCTGTTACTACGTTTACTACACCTTCTGGTAGCTTAATTCTTTTGCATATTTCTGCAAAATAAAGAGCTGTGAGAGAGGTTTGCTCTGCAGGCTTAAGTATAACTGAATTGCCTGCTGCAATAGCTGGTGCTACCTTCCATGCTAACATCAGTATTGGGAAATTCCAGGGAACAATTTGCGCGCATATTCCAAGAGGGGAATAGTTTTCAAACTCTTCATCAAGCAATTGAGCCCATCCTGCGTGATAATAAAAGTGTCTTGCTGCAAGAGGTATGTCAATATCTCTACTTTCCCGAATTGATTTCCCATTTTCCATTGATTCCAAAACAGAGATTGTTCGAGATTCTTTTTGAATATATCTTGCGATAGCATACAAAAATTTTGATCTTTGAAAGGGGCTGAGTGATTGCCATTTTTCTAAGCCTGATCTTGCAGCCTTAACAGAGTTTTTTATGTCGCCAACTGTTCCTTGAGAAATCTTAGCAATTACTTTCTTATTAAAAGGGTTAATAGTGTTGAATAAATTTTTTGGCTTAGTAAATCTGCCCCCAATAAAATGCCCAAATTGGCCTTTGTGCTCAGTTATCCATTCCAATGACTCTCTGTCACTCTCAAGAGCCTCTTCGTAATCCATTCTTTTAAAAGCGTTTTTAACCTTTGTCATTTTTCTATGCGATACCATGTCTATTAAATGAAGAGTATTCGCCAGTAGCAAAATGCTCTATCTGTCTCTCAATGTCTGAAAGTAAAGATGAAGCACCAATTCTGAAGAGAGAAGGTTTTAGCCATTTTGATCCAAGTTCCTCCCTTACAAGTATCATATGAGATAAACAATCTTTAGCTAACGAAATTCCGCCTGCTGGTTTGTACCCGACTTCAAATCCTGTAAGTTCAAAGTATTCTCTTATTGCTCTAGACATAACCAAAGTAAAGGGTAATGTTGCGTTTATAGCTTCTTTCCCTGTCGAAGTTTTTATGAAGTTCGCTCCAGCCATCATACAAACCAAAGAAGCTTTTGCTACATTTTTTAATGTGCCTAATTCACCGGTAGCCAAAATAGTTTTAAGGCAAGCCTCACCTGAAGCTTCTTTATATTCGGATATTTCATCATAAAGCTTTTTCCAGTTTCCAGACAAAACATGTCTTCTCGATATTACAATATCAATTTCTTGAGCACCATTTCTTATGGATTCCTTAATCTCTAAAACTTTCGTTTTTTTAGGAGCATGTCCCGCTGGGAAGCCAGTTGAAACGGCAACTACTGGAATAGCAGCTCCTTTGAGAGCATTTAATGCTGTTCCAATGAATTGATGATAAACACAGACCCCACCTACTTTTACACTTAAATCATCTATTCCTAGAGCCTTTAAAAGATCATTCCGTAAAGGATTCTTGGCTTTATTACAAAGCCGTATAACCCTACTTTCAGTATCATCCCCAGATAGTGTAGTAAGATCCATGCACGTAATAGCCTTGAGAAGCCACGCGGCTTGGTTATGTTTCTTGACTGTGCGACGGTTGATTGCCGAAGTGCACCTTTTTTCGACAGCGCTTTTATTAATTTTCACTTCGTTAATTAACTCTAGCTTAAGGGGGACGCCACTGTTCTTCACAATGAGTGGGTCTATTTCTATTTTATTAAAGTTTTTGTCTAGTGGCATTAATAAAATCTTTGTATGGTTTTATGAACGTCGAATATTAGATATATCAAATTGGTA
>CACHJY010000056.1 GCA_902580265.1 uncultured Alphaproteobacteria bacterium | reverse complement strand
TTAATGTTTCCAAGATCAAAAAAGAAATCAAATATTCTTTTACTCTATTATTAGTTGTCCAGCTAGATAAAAACACTAATGGCATCATGCCGGTGGTTAACAATATTAGAATAACGGATATTCCGTCCACACCGAGTTTATAATTAAAAAAACCAAGCCATAAAAATTCTTCGATAAGCTGGAAATCTGAAGAATTTTTATCAAATTCACTAAACATAACTAAGCTTAAGAGAAACACGATAATTGATGTAACAAGGCTAACCCTTTTGGCATTTTCAGACGACTGATCATCTGGTCCCTGAACAAATAATCCAATTATTACTGCTCCAAGTAATGGCAAGAAAGTTATCAGTGACAGGATATAATTCATTTATAAACTGTAAAAAGAGATAATAAAAAAAGACATTATAGCTGTGAAGCCGATTATCATAACAAGCGCATAGTGAAAAACAAATCCAGATTGCAACCTACTAGCAATAGCTACTAGGTACGGGACAACAAACAATCCTAGCCCGTGTAATGACCCATTAATAACCTTAATATCCCCAACTTTCCAAAACAAATTTCCAATTTTTTTGGCAGAGGAAACAAAGATAAGGTTATAAAGTTCATCAAAGTACCATTTATTGAGTAAAAAATTATACAAAATTGGCTGCTGATTTGCTAATCTTCGCGGGATATCAGGCTTTATCAGGTAAAAGTATACAGCTATTGACAGGCCTATAATCATAGCAAAAAAAGGTAAAAGTTTTACCATTGTTGGGACATAATGGAAATCCTTAAGGATCGTATTGTTTTTAGACAAAAGAATAGAATCTGAAAAAATTTGTAACTTAGAGCTTGTAAATTCATACTCAAAAAACGATCCGAAAAAGATAGCACCAATAGACAATAGTACTAAAGGTACCAACATGGTCTTCTCAGGTTCTTGACAATGACTAAAGTCTTCTATTTTACCTCTAAAAGACCCAAAAAATGTTAGAAAAACTAACCTCCAGCTGTAGAAGCTTGTTAGAAGAGCACAAAGTATTAAAATAATAAAAGCATGCGTAGAATAGTTATTTTTTGACGCATAAACTCCTTCGATAATTATATCTTTAGATACAAAGCCTGACAATCCAAAGTTAAAGCCTAAAAGGTAATAACTTAAAGGAATACCAACACCTGTTATGGCCAAAGTACCAACGGACATTGTAAGAAACGTAATTGGCAACTTCTTTCGCAAACCTCCGAACTTTCTTATATCCTGTTCATGGTGCATAGAATGTATAACTGAACCCGCTCCTAAAAACAATAAAGCCTTGAAAAATGCGTGGGTAAAAAGATGAAACATAGCTGCTTGATAAAACCCCGCTCCAACAGCAGCAAACATATAACCAAGCTGCGAGCAAGTAGAATAAGCAATTATTCTTTTTATATCATTTTGTACTAATGCTGTAGTCGCAGCAAAAAACGCTGTCATAACACCAACCAGTAATACAAGCGTAGATATATTGGGTGCAGATTCGAAGAGAGGGGAAAATCTACATGTTAAAAACACACCAGCAGTAACCATGGTAGCTGCATGGATAAGTGCAGAAACTGGCGTAGGGCCTTCCATAGCGTCTGGTAGCCACGTATGTAAAAAGATCTGAGCCGACTTTCCCATTGCCCCAATAAAAAGAAAGAAGCATATTATTTCCTCAATTTTGTAACCTGCTAATCTAATTTGATTTTCATTGGCAAAAAAACTAAAAATCTCCGAAAAATTAACGGACCCAGCGTAGAAAAATATAAGAAATATACCGACCAAAAACCCAAAATCTCCAACTCTGTTTACAATAAATGCCTTCATTGCAGCATTATTTGCGCTCGGTTTTTTAAAATAAAAGCCTATCAGGAGATATGATGCAACGCCAACTCCCTCCCAACCAAAAAATAATTGTAATAGATTGTCTGCGCTAACAAGAACCAACATAGCAAAAGTAAAGAAAGATAAATAAGAGAAAAATCTTGCTCTATACTTTTCACCTGAGCTCCAGTTGTGGTCATCACGCATATATCCTAATGAATATAGATGTACTAAAGAAGCGACACTTAACACAACTACTAACATCACCTTGACAAGACTATCAATTTTTATAGCCCATTGTGAATTCAATGCTCCGGATGTTATCCATTCAAAAACAACCCTAGAACCATTCTCTATGGGTAATATATCAAGAAAAACAAACCAGCTTATAAGCGCAGCTATTATGACAATTGATGTAGCGATTATTGTTGCCGCCTTTTCACCAATAGAGCGATGAAATAGCCCCGCAATCACAGAACCGAAAAGAGGGCCAAAAATTAAAAATTCAATCAAGTTCAACCCTTCATCGTGTTCGCATCTTCTATTAAAATAGAATTCCGCAATCTGTAAAAGCAAACAATTATAGCAAGACCAATTGCTGCTTCTGCGGCTGCTACGGTGAGAATAAACATTGCAAAAACTTGCCCTACCAGATCTCCTAAATATGAAGAAAAAACAACAAAGTTGATATTTACAGAAGCTAAAATTAGTTCAATAGACATAAGAATGATTATTACGTTTTTTCTGTTAATAAAGATCCCAAATACACCAATTACAAAAAGTAAGGCAGAAACAGTTAGAAAATGTTCGATTGGGATGATCATATACCCTCACCTGGATTTACGTCTTTAATCTCAATTGAAGTATTAGGATCTCTATAAATTTGCTCCATTATATTTTGTCGTTTAACGTCAGGCCTGGATCTAAGTGTGAGCACTATGGATCCAATCATCGCAATTAATAAAATAATTCCTGCGCACTGAAAAAGCAGAAAATAATCTGTGTAAACAACTTTGCCTAACGCAACAGTATTGGTATCGGTTTTGTTTATCGGGGAAGTTAAATTATTGATTGTTCGTTCTTTAAAATCCCAAGGAACAAATGCAAGCATTAGCTCTACAAAAATTACTAAACCTATCATTAGCCCAAAAGGGAGGTATTGCGCCACACCACTTCTCAACCCAAGAAAGTTAATATTGAGCATCATTACCACAAATAGAAATAAGACGGCAAGTGCTCCGACATAAACAATCATCAGAAGTAACGCCAAAAATTCTGCGCCTACAAGAATAAAAAAACCAGCTACCGAGAAAAATGTTAGAATAAGCCACAGCACCGAGTGTACGGGGTTATTGGCAAAAATTACAAATAAAGATGATAAAATCGCTATGAAGGCGAAAAAATAAAAGAAATATAAAGAAATCAATTACTTATCCCTACTATTTATATGGCGCATCAAGCTTAATATTCTCAGAAATCGCATTTTCCCATTTATCTCCGTTCTCCAGCAATTTTTCTTTTGTGTAAAAAAGTTCTTCTCTTGTTTCAGTAGCAAACTCAAAGTTAGGGCCTTCAACTATAGCGTCAACAGGGCAAGCCTCTTGACAAAACCCACAATAAATACATTTCGTCATATCAATATCATATCGTGTTGTTTTTCTTGAACCATCTTCCCTAACTTCGGCATCTATAACAATCGCTTGCGCAGGACATATAGCTTCACATAATTTACACGCAATACATCTTTCTTCTCCGTTAGCATACCTTCTGAGAGCATGCTCACCTCGAAACCTAGGAGAAATTCGCCCTTTTTCATATGGATAATTTATAGTGGCTTTCTTCTTAAAGAAATATTTAAATGCAAGAATAGACGCCTTGAAGAAGTCTAACCAAAGTGCATATTTAAAAAAGTATTTTATTCTATATCCCATAGGAAGTCACCATCTTGCATAATTTAAAATTTTAAAATGGGCCATAAAAGATACGAAAACAACCCATCCTAAGGAAACTGGTAACATGACCTTCCATCCTAGTCTCATAAGCTGATCATACCTATATCTTGGTACGAGGCCTTTAATCAAAGAGAAAACGAAAAAAAACAACAACATTTTGCTAAG
>CACHJY010000055.1 GCA_902580265.1 uncultured Alphaproteobacteria bacterium | reverse complement strand
GAGAGAGATGTCGATAGCAGAAATTGAAGAAATGAAAGTGGCTTTTGTAGAATGTGCTATTAGAGCACACCAATGTAACTATGATGGCATAGAACTGCATGCTGCTCACGGTTATCTAATTGGTCAATTTCTTTCTAAAAAGTTCAATAAGAGAGAAGACGATTATGGAGGTTCTTTTAAAAACAGAGCCAAGTTTCTAATAGATATTATTGAGGAAATTAAAGAAAGGACTTCCTCGAACTTTCTGATCGGTGTGAGGATTTCTCCAGAAAGGTTTGGTTTAGATACTAACGAAATGATAACATTGTATAAAACGCTTTGTGGAAATAATTATATTCATTTTATCGATATTTCACTCTGGGATTCATTTAAATTGGTCGATGATGGACCTTTCACTGGTGAGAGCTTGTTAAAACTATTTACGACTATCGACAGAGGTTCAAAGTTATTAACCGTAGCAGGAAAGATTTTTTCTTATGAAGATATAGAGATTTTACAAAATAATAATGTTGACTTTTTCTGTTTAGGAAGAGCTGCAATTTTAGATCATCAATTTCCAAACCGCCTCAAGGCTGAAGGATCAAACTTTCAGCCCTACTCTGCTCCTGTTACAAGGGATCATCTTTTGAAAGAAGGTTTATCAGAAACATTTGTCAACTATATGGCTACCTGGAAAAATTTTGTAAGTGACTCAGCATGAACTACGATCCATCTGATCCAAAAACTTTGGCTAATCCATATCCCTATTTCTTGGCACTTAGAAATGAAGATCCTATACACTGGCACACGGAATTGAAATCATGGATAATTACGAGATACGACGACGTTAGATCTATACTTTCCAGTGATAATATTACTGTTGATAGGTTAAATAACTTTTATAGTAAACTCCCTACCAAGGAAGCAAAGCTATTGGCAGAAATTGTAAAATATTTAAATCTATGGGCTGCGTTCAGAAATCCCCCTGATCATACCAGAATGAGAAAGATAATGATGGTTGCGTTCACAAGAAAATCCATTAACGAAATGCAGCCTAAGATAAATGCTATAACGGATGCCACATTATCTAAACTAAAGAATATGAGGGAAATTGACTTAGTTAATCATTATGCTTCTCCCATTCCTGCACTTACTATAATGCACCTACTAGGCGTTCCAATAGACATGCTAGACGAATTTAAATCATGGTCGGATGATATGTCAAAATTTATTGGCGGTGCTCGAAACGATAAGCACAAGTATGAAAAAGCTTCTCGTGGGTGTAGAAAAATGGTTTCTTTCTTTAGGGAAATTATTGAAGAGCGGAGAGCAAATCCTTCCGAGGGTTTTCTAATGGATTTGATAAATGCATCTGTTGAAAACGATAAGTTTTCTGATGATGAGTTGATTGCGACTTGCATGTTAATTTTATTTGCTGGTCATGAAACCACTACCAATCTCATATCAAATGGGATTCTCACTCTGATTAAAAATCCATCAGAACTATCAAAACTTCTTAAAAACCCTGATCTACTTGATCTTACCATAGAAGAAATAATGAGATTTGACGGGCCAACTAACTCACTCGTAAGAAATGTGGAAAAAGAACATGAGCTTCATAATAAAACACTCAAAAAAGGCGATAGGGTGTTTGCGATGGTTTCTAGTGCAAACAGAGACGAAAATATCTTTGACAAACCAGATGTTTTTAAAATTGATCGTTCGCCGAACAGGCATTTAACTTTTGGGTATGGTCCTCATCTTTGTATTGGTGCTGCCCTTGCCAGAGAGGAAGGACGTATAGCTATATTAAATTTCTTTAAGCAATTTCCAACAACTAGGCTGAAAGCAGAGAATTCCTTTGAATGGGTTGATGCAATGGTGCCCCGTGGCCTAAAAAAGTTGGACGTTAATTTGACCTAAAAAAGGAGGATAAATTGGAAGCCTATCTCATTGCCACCGCGTGCACCAAATTTGAGAAAAAAGCAGATCAGACATTTAAAAGCCTTACAGAGGAGGTTTATCGCGACATACTAAAATCAGCTAAAGTAGAAGATGGTAATATGATTGGACAAGCATGGTTTGGTAATTGTGGGATGGGTACCTTCGGACAAAATAATATTAGAGGTCAAGTTTGCTTTACTCCTCTGGTACAAAAAAAACTATTCCCTGAAAGAGTTGGCATTATCAATGTAGAAGGAGGTTGCGCTACCGGGTCAATGGCATTCCATGGAGCATGGAAAGATGTTATTTCCGGAACAGAGGATGTGTCTTTAGCAATAGGTGTTGAGAAAATATACCAGCCAAATCAACCGGAGAAAATTCAAGAAATATACGACGGAGGCATTGATCAATTCGATAGGAATGAGTGGCTAGAATTTTATGAGTCAGTTGGTAATGAACTTGGGAAACCATTTGACCCTGGAAATAAAAAAGGGACAATTTTTATGGATACTTATGGTCTTCAGGCACTCTGGCATATGAAGGCCTATGGAACGACTCAAAGGCAAATTGCTTTTGCTGCTTCGAAAAATCATTTTCATGGTTCATTAAATGAAAAAGCTCAATATCAATTTAAAGTGAGCGTAGAGGATGTTTTAAAAGATAGAGAAATTTCATATCCACTAACAAGGGCAATGTGTGCGCCTATTGGAGATGGAGCAGCGGCAGCTCTTATTTGTTCTGAAAAAGGTCTAAAACATTTTCCAACAGAAATTCAACAATCAGCTATAAAAATTAAGGCAAGTGTACTATCTGGTGGAAAGTACCGAACCCCTCAAGAAACAGGATTATCCAGAGTGGCTGCAAAAAAGGCCTATAGGCAAGCCGAGCTAGAACCAAAAGATATTAATTTTGTCGAAGTCCATGACGCAACGTCGTTTTGTGAAATATATCAGCTTGAAATGCTTGGTTTTTGTGAGATTGGTTCAGGAGGAAAATTTGTTGAGGAAGGTCATACTCGACTCGGGGGCAAGTTGCCTGTTAATTTATCAGGAGGATTGGTGTCGAAGGGTCATCCTGTAGGTGCAACTGGATTATCTATGATACATGAACTAGCTGTGCAGCTAAAGGGAGAAGCAGGAAAAAGGCAAAGCGAAAGAAATAAGATTGGGCTTGCGGAAAATGGTGGAGGCGTAATTGGCTTTGAAGAGGCTGCATGTTCTGTAATAATTTTAGAAGGATCTCACTTAGACCAGTAAGGCTCTCTTAGAACTCTTTTCAAGACTTTTCCCAAGGCATTTCTAGGAAACTCCTCCCTAGTTTCAACCTTATATAATCTCTGATGTTTGGCCAACTTTTCGTTTGACCAATTTTTAATTTCATCGCAATCTATCTTTACCCCATCCTTAGGAATAATAAGTGCTATGCACGTTTCCCCCCATTTTTCATGAGGAACGCCAATAACTGTAACGTCAATAATATCGGGGTGCTTGCCAACCACCTCTTCAATGTCTACGGGAAATACGTTAAGGCCGCCGGATATTATCATATCTTTTTTTCTATCAAGGATAGTTAAAAATCCATCTTCATCCAAACTACCTATATCTCCAGATTTTATAAAACTTCTGCCTCTATTGTCTATCCATATGAGGCTATTTGTAAGTTCAACTTCACTGTAGTATTCCTTCATCATTCCAGCTCCATAACCCGCTATCTCTCCAGCTACATTTGGAGCACACTCATTACCTTTTCCATCAATAATTTTTATTTCAAACCCCAAGACTGGAGTGCCAACAGAACCAAATTTTTTCCTTTGATCATGAGGTTTTAAAAGTGTTGCAAATCCTTCAGAAAATCCATATAGCTCAAATAGGTTTTCACTCATACTCATTAAAATATTTTCCTTTAAATCAAGCCTAAGCGGAGATCCAGCTGACAAGATAGTCTTTAAAGAACTAAATCTATCTTTATGCAGGTTTTCTAGAGATAGGATCGCACTAAATTGTGGTGGAACAAGAAACGTATGCGTAATGCTTTCTTTCTGTACCAAATCTACGAAAGCTTTCGGATCAAAACCATTCATAACATGAAGCGTCCCACCGACAAATAAGGTGGGAAGCATCATTAGCCAAGTTCCATTTGAATAAAGTGCCGTTGTAGTAAGAGACTTACATTCTGAATTGAATGACATTTCAATCGCATTAGATGTTGCCCAATGACTTCTTGCCCTATGCGTTTGCACTATGCCTTTTGGAACACCAGTCGTTCCTGATGAATAAATGATATTAAAATTATCTTCTGGCCTACAATTATATTCGAAGCTATATTCTTTCTCCTCAGAAGAAATTTTTTCCCAACAGTCTAACTCACCTCCTAAGACTAGTAGCTGGCCTTTATCAAT
>CACHJY010000054.1 GCA_902580265.1 uncultured Alphaproteobacteria bacterium | reverse complement strand
ATTATGGAAAGTTTTCAAACGTCCCATTTTCCGGGTACCTTGAGTCCTATTATCCAAATGGTCAACTGAAAATCATTGGGGAATTCTCTGATGGTAAAAAAGTTGGAGATTGGAGCGAATACTATATGAATGGAATTAAGAAATCTGGAGGTCAGTTTGCTCATGGCAAAAGGGACGGTGCTTGGGTGTATTACTTTTTAAATGCAAATATTAAAGAGAAACAATTCTATAATGATGGGAATAAAGACGGTCTATGGGAAAAATTTGATATTGATGGAACCATAGTCCAAACTGAATCTTATCAAAATGGGCGTTGGATTATTACTACAATTAATTGAAACTATCTAATAAACTTTAGTTTATGAATATAGAATCTTTTGACTTATATAATCCTCCAATGGACTTTATTGATAACGTTTACAAGTACTATAAATTACTCAGAGAAAAATCACCTATTCATAAAAACCCCGATGGCTCTTATGTTTTAACAACATATAAAGAAATTGTTAGTGTCTATCGAAATTTTAAGATTTGGAGCTCTGATAAAAAAACAGAATTTGGTGCTAAATTTGGTGCATCACCCCTTTTTGAACACCATACAACTTCCGTCGTTTTTGTAGATCCGCCAGATCATACTAGGATAAGGAAAATTTTCCAGCAGGCTTTTACTCCTAAATCTATTCGTGGGTTAGAAAAAGATATTATCAAATTAGTAGATAGTTATTTAATTACGATGCACGATAAAAAAAAGTTTGATTTTGTTTCAGATTTTTCTTTTCGACTTCCGGTAGATGTAGTTTGTAGCATTTTGGGGATACCGAGCGAGGATCGAAAATTAATTAGAGATTGGGCACATAAAATTCTTGGTGCATTAGAGCCTAAACTTACTCCTAAACAGTTAGATGAGGGTTCGACCGCTGTTGTAAACTTCAAGCAATATCTAAAGGATCAGATTAGATTTCGAAAAACTCATAAAGATATTAATAGAGCTCATGAAATTCTTTCACTTTTGATTGAAGCTGAAGGCCTAGAATTATCTGAAACAGAGTTGCTTCATCAATGCATTTTTATGCTGAACGCAGGTCATGAGACTTCAACAAATATGTTGTCCCACGGACTTAACGAACTGATTAATCATGGGGATCAATTTAAGTTGTTGCAAAAAGAGCCTGAAAGAATTGATACTGCTATTGATGAAATTCTTAGATTTCAACCACCAATTCAGATTAATAACAGACGATGTTTGGAAACAACTATGTTGGAAGATGTAACAATTCCGGAGGGAACTCCAGTTCATATGATTATTGCTGGAGCGAACAGAGACCCCTCACAATTTTTTGAACCCGAAATCTTCAATATATCAAGATCACCAAACAGACATTTATCTTTTGGACTCGGCATTCATATATGTGCTGGTATTAATCTGGCGCGTCTAGAAGCAAAAGTTGCCTTTTTAAGGCTAATGTCTTCATTTAAAGAAATAAACCTATTAAAAAAACCAAAGATAGCGAAGCGAATTAGATTCCGAGAAATAAAAGAGATGCAGGTTGAGGTGTCTTCGTTTTGATGAATTTCCGAGTGATATCATCCGCTAAAAAAGGCTACGTCCCCCTGCAGCCTAGTTAGGGAGGAAAGGACAAAGGTCGCTGCTCGTTCTTTATAAACCATGAGGCTTTATTCGCTAACCCTTGTGCTAAAACATTAGCAAAGAAATTCTAATTTGTATACCTTCTTGTAATCCAACGTTGTAAAGGTATTCAGTTTTGTGATTAGAAGAATGATAGCAAGGAAAGTAACATCAGAACAATAACGATGGTATAACCAACAAATTGAATAGCTCCCTTGCTTCTTGAAGTAAGCTTATGATTAAGTACGTGCAAGAAGAAATAAGCAAACAGATGAAAAATTAAATACATCAATATGCTGAGAGGAATGAGTACCCACCAATCAAGAAAACTTATCTGGTTAAATCCTTTCCCTTTCATTTGATTATTCCATCCCGATTTTATTGTTAAAAAATAACTCTAAAAACAATGCAAAGCGAATGCGTTAGGTCTCTGATCATTAAATATTATCTCGTTAGCAATTTTAAAAATAATATCGGGAGTAGCCTTTTCCCATTCATTTTTGAAAGTTTCTTTACCCTTAATCTGGCCCCAGTGGTTTCTCACGTATTCGATATTGTAAATTTTAAAAAGTTCAGCTACTAGATTCTCAAATGCCTTTGGATTTCTTTTGTGAATAAACTTAGGGTGTATTTCCAAAAATATTTGTGGTCTGGCATTTCTTATCAATTCCCAACCTCCTTCGAATGCTTCTACTTCAAAACCTTCAATATCCATCTTTATTACTGAAGGCTCCAAATTAAGCATAGATGATAAATCATTTAAGGTAGTCGTATTATAGCCTAACTTACTTCCGATGAACTTGTTAACTACAACACCTCTTTCATTTGTATTCCTTCTAACAAGATTACTCGAATAAAAATCAGGTTCAAGTGATACAACTTCTTTACTCTTAGTCACTTTATTAAAAATACTGCTGTAATAACCTATATGTGCTCCGATATCATATACAATATCTGTTTCCCCAACATGTTTTAATATTTTCTTTACCATTAAAGGCTCATAGCAACCGTAATTATTGATGGATTTCTGCATGGTAGATCGAGGATCTATTCCTAACAAAGAGAAAGTAATATTTGAAGCAATCGATACATTCACTGAATCCGCAAGCTTCAAATAAAAATTTTCATTTTCTTTAAGTTGCACACCATTTTTATTTAAAAACACATTTATTTCTTCTCCGATTAACCCTTGTTCAATAAAAAAATGTATGCAGCCATTTATACTTGTGTGCGACCGTGGATTCGATTTCAATGAACTTAAATAATGATCTTGAGCAATTGATAATTGTCCCTTCTTAAAATTAATATATGCAATCCAATGAAAACTATCAGAGTGATTGGGCAGATATCTTAATGCTTCCAAAAAATAATCTTCAGCAGGCACCAAATCTTCCAAAAAAATTAAGCTTAACCCCATATTGTATAAAGTAACATGCTTATCAGTTGGTATATTTTCTCTATAGGATTTTTCAAAAAAGGTGAAGGCTTGCTCATATTTACCTTTAGAAAAAGCTAGCAATCCCTTACCAAAATTAGTTTTCATTTATTAAGTCTCACTGGTTACAGTAATACTATCCATAAACACAAAGTAGTAAAGGCTCATCGACTTATTTTAAGTCACTTTATAGCTAAACTTTTTTTTGATACTCTATTTTTTTAATAAAAATTTCTAAGGGGTTTTAATATGCGTTTAAGGCAATTGGTTATTGCTACAAGTGAGATGGACCTTCTAGCAGATAGTATTTGCGATCTTTTCGAGCTGAAAAGGACATTCAGTGATCCAGAGTTAATTGTCTTTGGCTTACAAAATGTTCTCATTCCTCTAGGAGATACCTTTTTAGAGCTGGTAACACCCGTTAAAGAAAATACATCGGCGGAACGTTTCCTTAAAAAAAGAGGTGGTGACGGTGGCTATATGGTCATTGTTGACTCAGTCGATTTAGAAAAAGAACGAAAAAGGCTAGAAGATGTTAGAATGGATATTGTGTGGTACGAAAATCGTAAGTTTGACGATATTCACGGTCAATCTCTTCATATTCATCCAAAACAAGTTGGTGGTGCTATTTTGTCGATAGATAATATGAAACCTGCGTCTTCTTGGCTCTGGGCAGGAACAGAATGGGATAAAGATATAAATAAATCAATGGTAAGTCACCTTTCTGGTGTTAACATCTGCACTCCAAATCCAAATAATTTATTATCTAATTGGGAAAGAGCGCTAGGTAGGAAAAGATCAGTAGATGGTGCTTCGATCGATTTATCAGGATCAAGTATAAACTTTGTTATGAATACTCAGTCACAATCTGAGCATGTATCAGCCTTTCAAATTCATACAGCAAAAAGGTTAGATTTAGAAAATAGAGCGGCGAGCAGAGGATTTTTGATAAACAACAATATCCATTTGGGCGGCGTAGACTTTCTACTAGTTGAATGAAAGAATAGCCGCAAGGATATCGCTAGATTTGCTTTGCATGAATAAATGATAAAAGATCCATTGACGTTAATAAATCTTACCCTATTTCATCACGAGGAGAAATAAGATGATAACAGTGTTTTACGATGGAAAATGCGGCCTTTGTAGCCGGGAGATTGGTCATTATATTAAGATCAGCCCTCCCACAACCTTTATTTGGCGCGACATCGCAAATGAGCCACAGCATCTAAAGAAGATCAATGTTTCTCAAAGTGATGCACTAAGAAGGTTGCACGTTTCTGACCAAGCAGGAACTATCTATATTGGAATTGATGCATTCATAGCTATTTGGAAAAAACTTCCAAGGTGGCGTCTGTTAGCGTTAATATGTGCTATCCCAGGGGTGCGATCCATACTTAGTTTGCTTTATAATAAATTTGCTGATTGGAAGTTTTCGCGATCTGCTCATTGCCAGATGTCAATCTAAAACAAATCAATGAAAAATGATTTTAAAAAAGCGGTGTTAGTGAAATCGCTCTTATTCTTACTAATAGTTTTTTGGGGTGGCTATAATTCCACTGTAATGAATAC
>CACHJY010000053.1 GCA_902580265.1 uncultured Alphaproteobacteria bacterium | reverse complement strand
GTTCTATTTGGTTATAAGCATCTTTTTCTCCCCCAACCATAAATGTCAGTGTGCCGTTTTCAGCACCCACAACACCACCAGATACTGGAGCATCTATCACCGCAATTGAGTTTTTTTCAGCCACTGTTGATACATGCAAAGCACTTTCCACATCCACTGTTGAACAATCGACAAGTATTGTTTTAGGTTTGCACAAGGGTATGAGTTCCTCATATACATTTCTCAAAACATTTCCATCAGGCAACATAGAAAATATAATACTGGATTCGGCTGCTATTTTAGTAATGGAGTCTTGAGTAATATCTCCGACATTGGTTGGAGCGACGTCAAAACCTAACAACTCATGACCAGCTTTAATTAAATTCCTTGCCATGGGTGCACCCATGTTCCCAAGCCCTATAAATCCTATTTTCATGTAAGTGTACTCCTTAGTTTAACGGTGAATAGTCTGAAAAAATGGTTTGAGGTCTTCATCTGAAACTTCGCTCAGATTTTTATTTTTCCATAGCGGGGTTCGGTCCTTATCGATAACAGCTGCTCTTATTCCCTCTTGGAAGTCTCCAAATTCTTGCGATCGAGCAGTAAAACTATATTCTGCATCAAGGGCGTCTGAAATATTATTGCGCACCTTTTCCATCTTTAACATCAATATTGTATAAGCAACTGAAATAGGGGAGTTGAATCTTAATGCACTCAAGTCCTTTTCAAAATATGGGTGCTGTAATCTCGACTCTATATTTTTAGTTGAGACGTCAACCATAGCCTCTGAAATTTGTGAAAAAGAGTTTTCTATTTCCGAGGCCTCTGTACTTCCATGAAATTTCTTTATCCAATCAATATTTCCAGTATCAACAAGTTTTTCTTTTAGGTCTTCCCACTTTGTCTCTGGTATGAAGTAATCAGCAAACCCACAATAAATAGCATCACTTGCTTTCATCCTTTTCCCAGTTACACCCAAAAAGGTACCTATATTTCCAGGTAGTTTTGCAAGAAGAAAAGAGCCTCCAACGTCGGGAACTAAACCAATACTGCATTCTGGCATTGCTATTTTGCTTGTTTCCCCTACAATTCTATGGCTACCATGGCATGAAACACCGACACCTCCACCCATCGTGAAACCTTGCATGAAAGCTACAAAAGGTTTCTTATAATTAGCAATTTTCTCATTTAGACGATACTCGTCAGCCCAGAACTTTTGACCATAAGCAAAGTTTTTATTAAACCCATTTTCGTATAAGACCTGAATATCACCACCAGCACAAAAGGCTCTATCTCCTTTAGCGTCAATGATTACAAGCGCTATGTCTCCGTCGGTTTCCCATTCAATCAATGCTTTCTCTATAGATAGTATCATTGAATAGGTTAGTGAGTTTAACACTTCGGGACGATTTAAAGTTATATGGCCTACATAGCCTGATTTTCGTATAAAAATATCCTCCGACATTTTTACTCAGACAAAATGGCTCTTGCTATAATTACTCTCATAATCTCATTTGTTCCCTCTAGAATTTGATGAACACGAAGATCACGTACTATTTTCTCTATTCCATATTCTTCAAGATAGCCATAACCCCCAAGTATTTGTAGGGCAGCATTTGATACTTCGAAGGATGCATCGGTAACTAATCGCTTTGCCATTGCGACAGAGACAGTAGCATCTGGTTTTGAATTATCTAATTTCCAAGCAGCGCTTCTCAAAAAAAGTCTCGCCGCCTCGAGCTGTGTTGCCATATCTGCCAACTTAAATTCTATAGTCTGAAATCTACTGATAGGTTTACCAAACGCTGATCTTTCCCTTGAATATGATTTTGCAATCTCATAGGCCTTTTGCGCGCCACCCAATGAGGCAGCAGCAATATTAAGCCTTCCCCCATCTAAACCCTCCATAGCGTATTTGAAGCCAGCTCCTTCTTCTCCTACAAGATTCGCAGCAGGAATTGAGCAGTTGTCAAATTGCACGATTGCGGTTGGTTGTGCTTTCCAGCCCATTTTTTGTTCTTTTTTTCCGAAACTGAGACCTTCTTGTCCGTTTTCAACCAAAACCATTGATATACCGTTCGGTGTTTGATCTCCAGTCCTACACAGTACTACATATAAATCTGAAAAACCCCCACCGGATATAAATGATTTTGATCCATTAAGGCTATATCCCTCATTTGTTATTGCTGCCTTGGTTTTTAGTGCAGCTGCATCAGATCCTGAACTAGGTTCTGTTAAACAATATGAACAAACATTATCTAAGCTTACAATATTCTTTAAAAATCTATCTTTTAAAGCTTGGTCGCCTCTCTTTGAGATTATCCATGCAGACATATTGTGGATTGAAATAAAAGAGGAGACGGAAGGGCAGGACATTGCTAGTGCTTCAAATACTAGCGTTCCGTCTAAGCGCGACATCCCAGACCCACCATCTTCCTCAGAGACAATCATCCCTCCGAGACCCAAAGTTCCAGCTTCTTTGAGAAGTTTTCTGGGAATTTCTTCTTTCTTTTCCCAGTCTATCGCATTTGGCGCAATAGTTTCTTCACCAAATTCCCTAGCTGTGTTATAGAGAATGTTTTGTTCTTCTGATAAAGAAAAATGCACTAGTTACTCCATTGTCGGAATTGAAAAACTCGCGCCTTCCTTAATGCCGGTAGGCCATCGGGACGTAACAGTTTTTGTTTTTGTGTAAAAACGAAAGGCATCTGGTCCGTGTTGGTTAAGATCTCCAAAAGCAGATTTTTTCCAGCCGCCGAAGGTGTGGTAGGCTAGCGGAACGGGTATTGGTACATTCACCCCTACCATTCCCACATTGACTTTATTAGCGAAATCACGAGCAGTGTCTCCATCTCGAGTAAATATAGCAGTCCCGTTTCCATATTGGTTCGTTTTCACAAGATCAAGAGCTTCCTCATAGTTTTTTGTTCGTACAGTAGACAGGACGGGTCCAAAAATCTCTTGCTTATAAATTTCCATTTCTTTTGTGACATTATCAAAAAGACAGGCACCTACAAAAAATCCATTTTCATAACCCTGCATTTTGAAATTTCTTCCATCGACTTTTAGAGAAGCTCCTTGCTCTACTCCTTTATCAACAAGTCCCAGAATTTTATTTTGTGCTTCTTTTGTAACTACGGGACCAAAATCAATATCTTTGCCAGCTGTGTATGGACCGATTTTTAGCGATTCTATTTTAGGTATAAGCTTTTCAACTAATTTATCTGCCGTTTTTTCTCCAACTGGCACCGCTACGGAGATGGCCATACACCTCTCGCCAGCAGCTCCATATCCAGCTCCTACTAGTGCATCAGCTGCTTGATCCATATCTGCATCTGGCATGATCAGCATATGATTTTTTGCTCCAGCAAAACATTGTACTCTCTTTCCATTGGCGCAACCTTTTGTATATATATATTCTGCAATCGGTGTGCTCCCAACAAAACCAACTGCTTGTATCGTTTCATTGTCCAAAATAGCATCCACAACCTCTTTGTCCCCATTAACTACTTGCAGTATTCCTTCTGGTAATCCTGCTTCTAATAGTAATTCAGCTAAAGCCATAGGTACTGATGGATCCCTTTCAGACGGTTTAAGAATGAAGGCATTACCCGCCACAATTGCAGGACAAAATTTCCACATTGGTATCATTGCTGGAAAATTAAATGGCGTAATTCCTGCTACTACTCCTAAAGGCTGTCGCATTGAATACATATCAATTCCCGGTCCTGCACTATCTGTAAATTCTCCCTTCAGAAGGTGTGGGGCGCCTATGCAAAACTCAGCGACCTCTAAACCTCTAATTATATCTCCTTCAGCATCAGGTAAAGTTTTACCATGCTCAGATGACAATAATGCTGATAACTTATCCATATCTCTGTGCAGCAATTCAACAAATTTCATTATTACTCTAGCACGCTTTTGAGGGTTGACTTCGGACCACTTGGGCTGAGCAATATTTGCCAGTTCGACGGCTTCATTAAGTTCGTCGCGTGTTGCATAAGCCACCTCAGCTTGCACCTCGCCTGTTGCAGGGTTGAATACTTGCCCGCTCTTTTTTGATTTTCCAGGTACTTCCTTGCCGTTAATAAAGTGGCCAATAGATTTCATTTAATCCTCCGATTATAATTTCTAAAAAGATAGTCTATCAAATAACTATCAAGTGTAACAAAAAGATTTTTAAATATTCAGTGTGCCCTCACCTTAAAGGGTGAGGACTGTTTGAATTTTAGATAAATGGTATCAATGGCACATCAAAAGATGAGCATGCAGATAGTAGTACCAATAATCCTAGTAATATAATATTTTTCATTAAAACATCTCCCATTTCTTCTTCAGATGATTACGGTTGTTTTAGTACTTCGTCAACCACTTTCAATAGACTAGGGGAATTAGGCTTTGTGAATGAGTTAAAACTAGAGTGAAAGTTCCCTTTTTTATCTAATAAGACTTTATAAAAATTCCACTTTGGCTGAAATTTGTGTTCTCGTTTTAGCCAACGATAAAAAGGATGCGCCCGGGTGCCACGAATTGAAGTGACTTCTGTCATGGGTAGTGTTAGCCCAAAAGATACGTTGCAAAATTCTTTAACTTTAAAATTACTCGACAGTTCCTGGTTAAAATCATTAGATGGAATGGCAATAACAACTAAACCTTTGTTTTTATAAGTTTGGTGTAATTGCTCTAAATCGGCAT
>CACHJY010000052.1 GCA_902580265.1 uncultured Alphaproteobacteria bacterium | reverse complement strand
ATATTGCCCAGCTCCTGCTGTAGGGCCAGAAAGTCCTGCAGACAGAGAATATAAACCTGGTTTCGCAGCTGATTTGATGTTAAAAGACCTTAAGCTTTCTCAAGAAGCTGCTAAAGCAGTATCAGCCCCTACTGAATTGGGTAAGCACGCAACTGAAATATATGAAACTTTCATTTCCGAGGGCGGCAAGGGTATGGATTTTTCTGCTATTTTACCCTATCTAGCAAAAAAATAGTTTTATATATGAACTTAAATATCATAGCATTAGAGAAAAATAGGAATAAAAAATGAAAACCCGGATAACAGAATTATTCAACATTAAACACCCAATAATTCAAGGTGGTATGCACTATGTGGGATTTGCCGAACTTGCCTCTGCTGTTTCAAATGCTGGTGGATTAGGCGTTATAACTGGACTTACTCAAAAAACTCCCAAGGATCTTGCAAAAGAGATAGCGAGATGCCATGAAATGACGGATAAGCCCTTTGGAGTGAATTTAACATTTCTTCCAACAGTAGCAGCTCCTGATTACCCTGGATATATTGATGCTATTATAGATGGAGGGATTAAGATCGTAGAGACTGCAGGAAGAAATCCCCAACCTTACATGGAACAATTAAAAAAAGCCGACATAAAAGTTATCCACAAATGTACCTCTGTTAGGCACTCACTCAAAGCTGAAGCTATAGGATGTGATGCTGTGTCCGTTGATGGATTTGAATGCGGAGGACATCCTGGAGAAGACGATATGCCAAATATGATTTTACTTCCCAGAGCAGCTGAAGAGTTGAAAATCCCATTTGTTGCTTCAGGCGGAATGGCAGACGCACGAAGCTTAGTTGCCTCGCTTGCAATGGGAGCGGATGGGATGAATATGGGAACAAGATTTATGGCTACTAAGGAAGCCCCATGTCACGAAAGAGTGAAAGAGGCAATAATTAATGCCACAGAGTTAGATACGAGACTTGTTATGCGTCCACTGAGAAATACAGAAAGAGTATTAAATAATTCTGCAGTAGAAAAATTATTGGAAAAAGAAAAAGAGCTAGGCTCTAGTATTAAATTTGAAGACATTATGGATGAGGTTGCAGGAGTATATCCTAAAGTCATGCTTGATGGAGAAATGGAAGCAGGGGCGTGGTCATGCGGAATGGTGGTCGGTCTAATAAATGACATACCCAGCTGTAAAGAGCTTATAGAGGGAATAATGAGTGAAGCTGACAGCTTAATAACGAAAAGACTTGAAGGTATGCTTTCTGCATAAAATTTTTTAAATTATCTACTAAGAGTTTTTTTCTTTGATAAATTTCAGTTGACGTTCTAAGTACTGAGACTCATGAGTTATTTTGATACGTGAATTGAAACTTTGGGTGTTCACGCTATCCATTACTATGTCATTTATAGAGAGTTTCATGCCTCTTACAGCTTCAGGCGACAACTCCTTGCATTGCTTAATAAAATCATGTGCTCTTTCAATGACATTCTCGCCCTCACTTATTATCTCATCAAAAAAACCAACATTTTTGAGTTCCTTTTCTGACATCATTGTTGCTGTGAGTAATAATCTCTTGGTAGCACTTGCTCCGAAAATATTTAAAAATCTTTTTATTCCAGCTGGGTGGTAATGTATTCCAATCTTTGCTGGAGGCACAATAATTTCAATATTTGAAACAGAAATTCTAAAATCGCAGGCACAAGCTATTTCTACACCTCCACCATATGCGCTCCCATTTAAAGCACACACTGTAGGGAGAGGAAAATTTTGAATAGAATCACATAATCTTGACATGTCGTTTGATTGTAACTCTTGACCTTTTCTATTTTTTCCAATTATTGTAATTATCTCTGAAAAATCAGCTCCCGAGCAAAAAACGTCACCCCTACCAGAAATTATTAGTGCATAAATATCTGATTTAGCCTCTTTATTAAGAATGCCTCTTATCGATGCCATGTCTTCCGATTTAAGAGCATTCTTGGTTTTGGGAGAGTTTAAAAACAAAAAAACCAATGTGCTCTTTTTTAATAAATTGTATTGATTTCATTTTGTCTCTCTCAATCGCTCTATCAATTCAAAAATCATTTCTGCTAACATACAAACCTTATATTACCTGGTATTTTAATCGTGGGCCTCATTAGCGAGTAATTTATGAGAAAATTTCGACCAAAAACTTTTATTTTTATAAAAATCAGTTTGCCCATCTTCACTAAACAAGACCACATCACCTCCCAAACATTGAACGTCCCTTGGATCATGGCTCACAAGTATGATTGAAAGATTGTTTTTTCTTGATATACGTAATAACAACGAGAGTATCTCATTCTTTAATTCAAAATCAAGAGCAGCAAACGGTTCATCAAGAAGTAATATAGGCTTTTTCCTTATTAAAGAGCGTGCAATAGCTGCACGACTTCTTTGGCCTCCTGAAATGTTTTGGGGAAGTCTGTCCTTTTCTTTGTATAACCCAACAAGATCTAAGATCTCGTTCACTATATGAGAATTTTGCAAGTCCATTTTCGCCTTTGCTCCCAATCCTAAAAGTATATTTCTGGACACAGTAAGATGCGGGAAAAGATTATTTTCCTGAAAGAGCAAATCAAAAGGTCTGTTTTTTTGCTCGATTTTAGAAATTGATTTGTCGCCATAAATCAAATCCCCATTAATAATTGGTAAAAACCCTGCAAGCCCTAACAGAACGGAACTCTTTCCGCTTCCAGAAGGGCCAAAAAGGCTGAGATGACTACCGATCTCGACACTAAAGTCACATTGAACAGAAAAGTCCCCGTTATTAATCTGACATTTGCTTGCGCTTAAAAACATTTAAATTACCATTTTCTATTAGCCAAAAAGAAATGAATGCCATTAGCAAAAGTATCATTGCAACAAAGTAGGCTTCATCCATCCTGTAACTACCGATCAACCTATATAGGTACATTGGCAAAGTACCTGTATCAGTACCGGAGAAAAGTACTATTACACCTAAATCTCCAATCGATAAAGCGAACACCAAAGCACATGAAAACTTAACACTTGTTTTAAGTAATGGGACATAAAACTTTGCCAATTTGCTCGTTCTTGGCACACCAATTATTTTCATAAGCTTTCCGTATCTAGCTTTTATCTTTTTAAACCCAGGCAATAGAATTGCCAGAGATATTGGAATCATTAGGACACCGTTAGTAAATCCTGTCAATAGTAAGGCGTTTGCATAAAGATCAATATGTTCAAATAAGAGTAGAAAAAGCGCTGTTCCAAAAACAAGTGGAGAAATACATATAATACTGAAGGAGCCTACCTCAAATAATGTTTTCAAGAACTTTTGTTTTTCGTCGACAATCAGTAAACAGAGAGATAATGAAAAAGTTTATAAACGTAGCTAACAACGCGACTAAAATTGAGTTCATTGCAGGCAAAAAAAGATTATCTGTGGGTATTGCGATATTTGCTAGCCCTTTAAAAATTATTATGAGTATAGGTAAAAATATGAATGCACAAAAAAGAACAATCAAAAAGTAATCGAGCCAATGAGTAAGCCAGGTTTTAGGCCCACGTATATCGCTTTTTAATATAATAGTCTGTTCAATAAAAATGTAGCCGGTAAACTTTGTTGATAAAATTAACAAAAGAGTCAGTAATATTAATTGCAAAGTTGACAGCCTAGCAGCTGCAGCTAAATCACCCTCGAATACTATTGTCTGATATATTGCCAATTCTACCGTCGTCGCACTCGGCCCTCCCCCCAATACTAAAGCAATTGAGAAGGTCAATGAACAATATAAAAAAATGATTGTAAAGATGCTTGGAGCTATTTTTACTAACATCGGAAGTTCTATATATTTGAAAAACGCCTGTGTGTTGAAACCGAGTTGTCTAGCAAGCCTAACGTGCTCCATCGGAATCATTGACCAACCAGAAATTAGTAATCGCACAGCGAACGGCAAATTTATGAGTATATGACCAGTTAAGATCCCGATTAACCCGTAGATAGAAAATTTTTCAAATCCTAAAAAGCTAACAAACTGGTTCATAATTCCGTTGAAACCAAAAACATTAATTACAGCTAAAATGACGACCAATATTGGCAGAACAAAAAGTATGCTAATAACGGATATAATATGATTTTTGCAAAAGAACTCGTTTCTATAGATCGCTCTAGATACCGGAATTGCAAGTAAAACGGATAAAGTGGCAGACAAGAACGCCTGACTCAAAGTAAAAATTATGACTTGCGCCTCATAAACGGTAATAAATGTACTATATCTGGAATGGAGTGTGAGAACTAGTATTGAACCAATCCCAACACACAGAACTCCCAAAAAGCATATAAATCCAAACAGCTTTATTTTCTTAATTCCCTCTTCCAGACTTCAATAGCTGAGTCTTTTAAAGAACTGGCCGTATTTGGATCCAAATAAATTGGTTTTATTTCTATTAAACTTTCTTTGAATGCAGCAGGAAGTTCTATATCTGGTTGCTTTGCGGGGTACATCCAGTTTGTTGTTGGTATTATCGATTGAGACTCACTTGAAGTCATAAATTCGAGGAAGTCAGCTGCTAACTGTTTTTTTTGTGAATTCTCTAAAATGGCGCCCACTTCAATTTGCATCAAGTGACCTTCATCAAATATTGCTGCTACTTTGGTGTTATCATTCTCTGCAACTATATGATAGGCTGGTGAAGTTGTATATGACAGCACACCATCCACCTCTCCTTC
>CACHJY010000051.1 GCA_902580265.1 uncultured Alphaproteobacteria bacterium | reverse complement strand
GAGAAAGAAATCTCAAAACTTTCGAATGAGCTAAAAGATAAAGATGTTCAGGATGCGAGGGAAAAAAGTGAGCTTCTTGGTGCAGAAATCAATGATATTAACGAAGAGATAAAGGCACTTGAGCAGGAAATAGAAGAACTGAGCAAGAAGATACTAGCTAATGCAAAAGTCTTGGGATCCACTTTGACCAAAAGCTTTTTATCACCAGATTTATTAGGAAAGTTTAAAAATGTTGTGATTGATGAAGCATCTATGGCGTTGTTACCATCTCTTTATTTTACCGCTAGTCAGAGTGAAATGAGGGTAATTATTTCGGGGGACTTTCGCCAGTTGCCCCCCATTATAAAAAGTAGAAATAGAAATATTTTAGATATTCTTGAAAATGATATCTTCAGCGTATCAGGAACAGAAGAAAAATTTGAAAAACTTATTGAAAGTTCGAATCTTGGGATTTTAAGAAGTCAATATAGGATGGATCCTAAGATATGTGATTTGATAAGTGAAATTGGCTATTCAGGTGAGCTAAAAACAGCACAGGATAGGGTCGTCAGTAATTTGAAGTCTCCAGAAAATTTTGAAGCATCAGTTATTTTGGTAGATACAAGCGACTTCATGCCATTTGCAGAACCAGATCTTTACAATTCAACTTTCAATACAACTCACGCTTTAATAGCTCGAAATATAATAAGAACTTTTATCTCAGATAGAAGATTTGGGTCTATTGGTTACTGTGCAAATTTCAGGGCACAAGTTAAGGTTGTTAAAAAAATGATTGAAGCAGACGATCCAGATAAAAATGTAAGTGTTGGAACAGTTCACACCTTTCAGGGGGATGAGAGAAACACAATTATTTTTGATACCGTAAATAGTTATGGTAGCAATATTTTGTCTATCCCACTCCAACATGAGTTGCCTTCCAAATCAAATTTAATAACCGTTGCCGTTAGTAGAGCGCAGCATAGGCTGATAATAATTGGAAACTATGAATTTCTAGATAAAAAGATCCCAGCGCAAGGATATCTAAGAAAGCTATTAAATAAAGCTGAAACTAACGGTAAGATCGTAAATGCAAACAAAATTATCGACATTGCTCAGCTCGAAGCATTTGAAGCACAACCAAATATAAACATTCCCCAACTTCAGAAAAATATTAGAAGCCTTGGACAAACCTTGCTAAGAGGAGAAGATTTTTATCCAAGCTTTTTTAGCGCTGTAGAAAGTGCACGACGATATATATGTATATATTCTGGTTTCTATACATCGAGAAGAGTTGCATCTGTACTTCCCAAGCTCAAGCAAGCAATAGACAGAGGTATAAAAGTAAGAGTCGTGATTACGCCTCCTAAAGACAATGCAGCCATTAACGACAAAGCAGAAAGCTTAGGTATAATAAATAAACTTGAGGAAGCAGGTATAGTTGTAGATCTAAGAATGAAAATTCATCAAAAAATGGTTTTAATAGACGAAGATACCTTTTTCTTTGGTTCTCTAAATCCATTATCTTTTGGAGGTGCTACACAGGAAACTACTTTGCGGCTTGAGGGTAATAATTTGTGTGGAACGATGCATGAAGTACATGCCATAAAAAGAGATCTTGCCAAAGATGAGGTGGCTCTGATGGTTGAAAAAGAAAACCCCAACTGTGATGCTTGCGGAGGGCTAACAAGTTTGGGAATAAAAGCTGCAACGCGTAAGCCTTACGCTAAATGCATTTCTTGTGATGGTTGGGGTACAGTTTTATGAGGTTTATACATGAGGGCATATGTCATATATAAAAAATTGTAATCAGTGCGGTGAGAGAATTAGCATGAGAGAAATGCCTGGTGGGCAGTGGGTTGCCTTTGATGTTAATACAGATCAGCCTCACCATCATAGAAAAACAAAAAGTAGAAGAAAGGCTGACGAAGTTAAACAAATGCCAAGCTACAAAAAAAATTTAAGTGCGCAAAATAATTCATCTTCGGACTTTTCTAGTTACTTTTTAATTTTTATTGTGCTGGTAGTATTATATGCTCTTTTTTCTGGCTAATTTTAAATTGTAAATAATTTCAAAATCTGTTTGACAAAAAAAAAGCTTTGGTTATTGTGTTATCCGTTATTAATTTTCAATTGCTAACAACATTCCCCTAAAAACATCTTTATTTTTAGACACTATTATTTGTGTGTATGTACATTCACGCTCATTTCTTTCCTTGAATTTTTGTGAAAGGAAAGAAATGAGCGTTAGAATGTACATAAACAAAACACAGCAGTTTCATTCCTTTTCGTTAATACAAAACAAAAGGAGATGTAAATGCCTAACGAAATTCTAAAGCTTGAAAAAGATATCATTCGTGATGAAGAGTTTATCTCAATCATAGATGATAATGATAGCTTTCGTTCTTTGAGTGAGATCGTAAACGAGATCACGGAAACCCTTTCATTAACACTTAACCAATAGAAGGAGACTTTATATGTCTAAAGAAAAACGTGTTTATTTAAATTGCCCATTTGATGAAAAAGACCTGTGTAAGGGTGCTGGAGGGCGTTGGGACCCTGACATGCGAATGTGGTATGTGCCTGAGGGAGATGACCCCAACATGTTCAAGCGATGGCTTCCTAAAGGCTTCGAGGACAAGCAACCTCTTCTAAAGATTGTTGAGTAGTTCTAATGGAAGATGACGAGGAACAAGAACCCTTCACAGCCTACGACTACTGGGAAGAGGTGTACGAAGATACGATGGAGTATCTGAAATACATGATGCAAACAACTCGTGAGGACGCTTCCATAGATTTTAAGGAGAAGCTTGCGGAAATTACTGAATTTAAAAAGGAAGATCCCAAGTTTCACCGCTTCTTCTATAACGGTGGGCGTTCCTTAGACGAACTGGCTTACCTCATGATGAACCCAAGTGACCGTGAAGAGCTTTACCATTAATTGAAGAAAGGATGATCTATATGATCAAAAGTTACGAACAATTTAAAAGTAAAATCTTTAACAACAAGGATCAGTTAAGAGATATGCTCAACATTCTCTACAACGTAGATAAGCTGCGTCCCATGGTTATCGATGCGTACAATGTTATTGAACAAGTAGAGAGAGAAAAGAAAAACCAAAAGGTTAAAAAGTCTCTTCTTAATAAGAATGTTGTTCAGTTGAATAAGAGAAAGGCAAGTTAGCTTGTCCCTATAAACTTTGGACACTCAAGGCACATCAATGGCAACATTGGTGTGCTTTAAAATAATTACTTTAGCTTTGATTAAAACTTTTTCCAAAGATCTCTGATCCATTTAAATAAAAGTGCATTTGAGTTATGCGCTTTTTTTGCTTGTTTGCATCGGCTGTATTTGAATGATTAAGAATAATATTACTCCTCAGGTGAACTTTACCCTCATCAAAACTTGCACCACATGTTTGAGAAGTCGCGTCAATAATCGACATTTCCCTTGGTGGATTACACCTCCAGTTCCTCCAAATACTCCATTTGTTCTCTGCATACCTGTATAGTCTTTTCAATTTTTCTCTTTCGTAGTCTTCAAAGCTAAAAACAATGTATTTTAATTTTTTGTTTCCTTTAAAAATGGCATGATCAAATACCAGTGAAATCGATGTTTCCATGTTTGAAAAAGGCTCATCTGAAAACCTGCATCCACTAGCTTCAATTCCAGCATAAATCTTGTTTTCATAGTTAATGTTCTCACAGTGCCTTTCAATAAGATCAAGCGCTGCGCTTCTTTTCATATTGAAAAGGAAACTACCCCATAGTGAAACTTTTTCTTCGGCAGAAGTCGACTGAAGCGAGATTGAAAAAATCAATGTAATTAGAATTACCCTAAACATAGCGCTACAATACACAAAAAATACGTATAAAAAACTTAATTTTACTAAAGTTCTTCTTTACGACATATCCCATTTTTTAGCCTCTTTTTTAAATTCAGAATCTAGGGTCTTTCAATTTATAAATGAAGGTCATCCAGATTTAATAATGAATACTGAAGTGTTGTATCAAAACCGATCTTCCCCAAAAACCGCAACCCTAATTCAGCGCGTTTTACCGCGTCTATTGAGGGGTCCTCAAGTGTCGATCGAAGAACCTGAAAAGCTAGATCTATGATGTATTTTTTCTCCTTCCTTATTTCACGGATAGTATCGTCATGGCGCGATCTGAGCAGTGCCTTGAATTCTTCATCGGTCTGCCATCGAGAAATAGTTTCAGGTGCTATATTCAATGACTTTGCGACAACGGATGGACGCTGACCCATAGCGAGCATTTCTACGGCTAAAGATTGATTTTCCTTGATTTTCATTGATATTTACTCGATCCAGTCAACTATATTGTCTTTTTGCTTCTCCAACCAAGCCATCACGGCAGTCTTAGACCATACGGTTCTGTTTGGTCCAAGAACAAAGGGTGGAATGAAATGTTTGGCTTTGACCCAACGAATAACGGTTGACTCGGATACCTTTAAAATGGAACTGACTTCTTTTCGGGTTATTAGATCTGATTTTTGCATAGCTTCTCCTTTCTTGATCCTAATCAAGGGAGGCGTATGCCTTTGTAAAATGTGTACGGATGTACACGCCCTATAATGCTTCGATGATACCCTTTTTTACAATTAATTTAAAGTTCTTTGTGCCGCCTTTTCTATTTTTTTATGCGCAAAATTGGACCAGTCCTGCATTAACGGACGACGCTGATCAATGAGTGAACTACGCAGATAAGCACCCGTTGTTGAATTCTTGAAGCTGTGTGCCAACGCTTTCTCGGCTGCGACAAAATCATATTTTCCCTGTTCCG
>CACHJY010000050.1 GCA_902580265.1 uncultured Alphaproteobacteria bacterium | reverse complement strand
TCTTAGAGATCAAAGATATAAGTTTAAATTAGAATTTGCCGGAGATTATCTAGTGATGGCCTCTTGGCTTACGTTATTGAAAAGTCAATTAATCATTCCTGAGGAGGGACTTAGAGAGGATGATGCAGATAAGATTAATGAATTATTAGCGCTTAGACTTCAAAGATTAGCCAAAATAAGAGAAAAGGCCACATGGCTATTTGATAGACCTCAGCTTTTGCAAGAATTTTTCCCAAGTGATATCAATAGAGATGAAATGGTGATCAAAGAAGATTATTTAAAAGTTCAACTCGTAGATATATTGAAGGCCTATTTGAAGATTGTAGACAAGAAGAATTATGAAGTTCCGTTCAACTCGAAAGAAGAATATTTATTTTTAGACAAAGCAATCATTTTTATTGAGAAAAAGTTAAAAGGGTCGAAATCATTAATAAGTTTTCAGAATTTGGTTAAGGAAATTCATGCTCTATCAGGGATTGGTGCAAAGCGTTGTGTAGCATCTATTTTCTGTGGACTTCTCGAATATACAAGATCGGGGAAAATTCAAATGAAGCAAGTAAATTTTTTTTCTAAGTTAGAGTTAACTAAGGTCAGTAATGGGAATAAAGTTTAGTGGAGTTTTCTTTAAGCATAAAAAATGCTGAGAGAGTTATTGAAGCATTACTATTTACTTCTTCCGAGCCTATTTCTGTTAAAGATTTAAAGAAAAATTTGCCTCAAAATATAGATATTGAATCGGTAATAGAAACACTACAAAAACATTATGAAACAAGGGGAGTTAACTTAAAACGCGTAGGCAATTCAATTGTTCTAAGAACTGCAGGAGATTTAGATCATCTATTTGTTACAAAGAAGGTAACCAAAAAGAACTTATCAAGAGCTGCAAGAGAAACTTTAGCTATCATCGCATATCATCAACCAGTTACTAAGTTAGAAATAGAAGAGATAAGGGGGGTAAGTGTAGGGTCTGGCACTATTGATCTATTGATGGATTTGGAATGGATAAAGTTTGGTAGACGGAAATCTAGCCCAGGTCGTCCTGTAACATTCCAAATAACTGACAAGTTTCTTGATTATTTTGACTTGAGTAGTGCGAAGGATCTTCCAGGTATTAAAGAACTAAAAGAACTTGGGATATCCGTAAAAAAATTAAATCGGGAGTAGGTTACTGCCAACTTTCAAAATGCTTTGATAGCTTAAGTGTTTGTCCCTGATAATTTGACCCAATGATTTCTCCGTACGTAGTATATGGTATACTGGATAGCGTCTCATAGATTAGCTTGCCAATAATCTGACTATCTTGAAGTATAAAGGGAGTTTCATGACATCTAATTTCAAGTACAGCCTTTGAGCGTTTTTCCTTAATATTCTTTATAAAACCAAAACCAGGGTCAAAAAATCCTGCATAATGTACGCGAAACTCCCCCATCTTAACTTCATAAGGAACCATCTCAGCTGCAGTTTGAGGTGGGATAGTAATATACTCTTTACTTCTTAAAATATAGAACGCTCCAGGAGTTAAAGTAATACACCCCTTTTTTGAGAGCAGCTTTTCCCAAAAAGTCTCTGCTTTATAAAAATTAAGCTTACTTAAATTAATTGCAGGGCAATTTTCTTTGGCCTTGAACCCAATTGGTTCATTTCCTTTGCTTTTTAAGTTTACAGAGATTGTAATGCCATTGTCTATTTGCGTTGAATTCTCTACGATGTTGAATCTAGTATTTAGCTTTTCTAGTTGTCGGTCAGTCATAATGTTTTGCACATTATGGAACCGAAGTTGGTTTAATGTTATCCCTTCTTTGATAATTATGGAAAAAGATATAGGAGCTATCTCAACATAAACTTTGCCTTTATAACCTTTTCTGATGTGATCAAAACTACTAGAGTTATCTGAGACCAATCTTGTTAATATGTCCAATCTTCCTGTTGAACTTTTGGCATTGGCTACTGCCGAAATATTATTTGGTAAACTTAATTCTTCTTGTATTTGTATTATATAAATTTTACCCCTTGTCAGGGTCTTAAAAGTACTAATATCTATTTCCCTTTTTTGTAATTTAGATAGCTTTTGTCTAACAGTTGTATTGTTTCCAGGTAAAAAAGAAGCTTCCACTTCCCAGCATTTTTTAGATAAGCGTAAATCCATACTAGCTGGTTGGATTTGGTTTTTTGGTTAAAGGTTGTTCACACTTTATACAAGATCTCTCGTGTAAGGCTATTATCTGCTGAGCAGCAAGTGCACCTTTTCGTTTGAAAAGCATTGTTTTACTCATTTTTTTGGTCGGGCTAGCGAGATTCGAACTCACGACCTTTCGTCCCCCAGACGAACGCGCTACCAGACTGCGCCATAGCCCGCTATTAATCAAATATTTGTTCTTGCAAGCATTTGTTCTCTTAACTTATTTAAAGATTCTACTAGTGCATTAATCTGATACTTTTCCTTTGCGTTGATGAGCGTTTTAATATGTAAAGTTTGCTTTTCAGCATGACTGAACTTAATCTGCACCTTTATTTTTTCAATGATGGAGGGTTCAACTATTTTCTCAATTGGCCAAGCAACTATAAATTCTTTACCCTTTTTTATAATAGTCTCTTTAACTTTCTTTATGGTAAGATTTTCTCCGTGTAGTAGAGCTTTAAGACCTCTAAGAAAGTCAATGTCCCGTGGTCTATAATACCGGCGCCCTCCTTTCTTTCTCATCGGTTTTATTTGTTTAAACTGACTTTCCCAGAAACGAATTACATATGGTTGTAAATCTAATTCGCTTGCAACCTCGGAGATAGTACGAAAAGCTCTGGGTGCTTTTTGAATATCAAATTTTGTGTTCAATTTTTCTCAGACTTGTTAATGCGCTCTTTCATCAATTTTGACGGTTTGAAACTTATGACGCGCCTAGCATTTATCGTAGCTGTCACTCCTGTCTTTGGGTTTCTGCCAACCCTTTCTCGTTTTTGTCTCGGAGTGAAAGTGCCAAATGATGAAAGCTTTACACTTTTACCATCTATTAGCGCACTAGATATATGTTCCAATACAGTTTCTAATATTAGGGCAGATTCATGTTTGGAAAGCCCTACATTCTTATAAAGTGCTTCACTAATATCTAGGCGAGTTAGCGTTTTGTGTTCCATCTTAACCTCTCCTTACAAATTAATTTAAGTATTATTGAGATGTCAACTTAAGTTTTTATCAGTAAGCTAGGCCGATTTTGTTTGACACATATTCCTCGCAAGCTTTAATGCCGAATAAAAACTTGTAGAGTCAGAACTACCATGCGATTTTATCACCAGACCGTTTAATCCAACAAAGACCCCACCATTTAAAGTTCTTGGATCCATTCTTTCTTTGAGTCTCCTAAGCTTTCTCTTCATAAGGAGGCCCATCAATAATCCTGAGACCGATGAGCTGAATTCATCTATGAAAAATTTTTTAATCAAATTCGCGGTACCTTCAGCCGTTTTTAAAGCAATGTTTCCACTAAAGCCATCTGTCACTATGACATCAGCTTTAGCGGAGGAAAAATCACTACCCTCCACAAATCCAATGTATTCTATTTCTCCCTCTCTGAAAGTGTCCGTTAACATTTCTGATGCCCTTCTAAGTTGCTCATTCCCTTTATGTATTTCTGTACCTACATTCAATAAACCCACTTTAACATTCTGTTTTTTAAAAACTTTAGAAAATATATCTGATCCAAATTTGGAGTAAGCCAGCAGATCAGATGCTTGTGCCTTGATATCGGCGCCAGCGTCTAAAACGACATTAAAGCCTTTTTCAGAGATTGATGGCCAAAAGATAGCGATAGCAGGTCTTTTGACTTCAGGTAATTTTCTTAAAAGAAGAGTTGAAATGGCCATTAAGGAACCAGTATTACCGCATGATATCGCGACCTCTGCTTTAGATGCTTTAACACTTTCTACTGTGTTCCACATGCTTGAGTTCTTGCCCCCTCTGATTGACTGAGAGGGCTTATCTCCCATTTGTATTACTTTCTCACAGTGCCTTATTTTACACATCTGCTTTATCTCGGGGTATTTATCAAGTGCCTTGTTTATGGCTTTTTTGTCCCCATGCAAAAGAATGGTGTCATTATCGTTTTCAAAACAAAACCGGTGTACACCTCCAAGAATATCATCAATGGAGTTATCGCCTCCCATGCAGTCGACCGAGAGGGTGATTTTTTTGTCTTTATTCATTAGCTTTCAGGTACACCTAATCGAGCTAATTTAAATCAATCTTCGTCATCACCAACTTCAGATTCTAATTTATTTATTACTCTTCTCTTTTTATTTCCTGAACCATAATAGCCACACGCGCCACATACGTTATGAGATAACTTCAATTCTCCACAATTACTACATTCTCCATACTGACTAGACACTATTCTGTCGTGAGCTCTTCTTAAACCTCTTTTAGATCTAGTAATTTTACTCTTAGGCACGGCCATTTGAATTCCTCATTGTCTTGTTGGATCCACCATTGCACCATAAGGAAAATTGTGCATAGCGCAAGCAAAATGTTGTAATTACTTTTTAAGTTTACTTAAAATAGAAAAAGGATTACCAACATCGATACTATCTTTTGGTGCTATATTTATAGATGCGCCAGACTTTTTTGGATAATCAGGTGTTTCCAGGCTTATAGTTTCCATTAATACCTCTCCCAAATTAATTTCATCTAGAATTATATCATTATCAAAGGATTTTTCAGTTAGCTCAAAGACACTCTTTTTGGTTTGCGTATTTCTTTTTGATCCTATTGAGAATGTTCTTAAAATTTGTTTCGATATATTGGTCACGACTGGCTCAAGTGTCAATGAGCAGGGTTGTACAAGTTTTGCTGTGACCGTGCTATTTAAAAATATCTGATTTGCTGTTTGTAATTTCAATACTCCAGTGATGCCCGCTTTTTTTGCTTCTAAAACATTTAACTTATCAACCAATTCACTTAGACCAACCTTTGAACAAATAAGGTGAAACTCATACTCAATTTCTCTCTTTATTTGATCTAATGAAACGATGTAAGTAAAATTATCTATTTCTTGGATTTTTTTCATGATATATCTGTACGCTATTAAGAATTTAACAAAAACCTACCAACGATTTTAAAATGT
>CACHJY010000049.1 GCA_902580265.1 uncultured Alphaproteobacteria bacterium | reverse complement strand
TAGGACTTGAACCTACACGCCCTAAGGCGCCAGAACCTAAATCTGGTGCGTCTACCAATTTCGCCACACCCGCAGATAAAGGTCATTATTAACAAAAATAATAAAAATTAAAATAAAAAAAACTATTAATTCATATTAAAAATATCTAATAGGCAAAACAAAGATAAAATTTCAATTAGCCTAATTTTTAGGCATATGTAAAAAATTTAATCATTTTTTTGACAAAAAACTAAATTTTTTGTCATTTTTTGAAGATTGTTGATTGAAATTTTCAGCGCGACGCCGAATAAGAGTTTCAGAGGAGGACTCGCATGAAAAAGATAGAAGCTATAATTAAGCCTTTTAAATTGGATGAAGTTAAGGAAGCACTCCAAGATTTTGGCGTGCAGGGTTTAACTGTTATTGAGGCCAAGGGATTTGGTAGACAAAAGGGGCATACTGAATTGTACAGAGGCGCCGAGTACGTTGTGGATTTTCTTCCAAAAATAAAAATTGAAATAGTTGTATCAGACGAACTTTGTGAGGACGTCGTATCGACAATAACGGAAAAGGCTAAAACTGGAAAAATCGGTGATGGGAAGGTGTTTGTTACCGATATAGTGAATGCTGTGAGAATACGGACTGGCGAAGATGGAGAAGAGGCACTTTAAACAAAAATTTTTAATTCAAAACTTTAAAAGGGGTAATTTATGACAATTAAAAAAGTACTTAGCGAAATTAAAAGAGGTGATTATGAATACGTTGATATGAGGTTTACTGATCCAAGAGGAAAACTTCAACACGTAACTGTAATGGCTTCCGAAGTAGATGAAGGTTTTCTTAAAAGCGGATGGATGTTCGATGGATCTTCTATTGCTGGCTGGAAGTCTATAAATGAGTCCGACATGAAACTAATGCCTGACCTTGACTCCGGCTATCTTGATCCATTCTACTCCGAAAAAACATATTGCTTGCACTGTAACGTTGTAGAGCCTGAAAGTGGAAAGCTATATGGTAGGGATCCAAGAAGTACAGCTGTTAAAGCAGAAGAATATCTCAAAAAAACAAAAGTCGGAACGAAAGCATTTTTTGGACCCGAAGCAGAGTTTTTTCTTTTTGATGATGTTAAGTTTTCAAACTCAATGAATAAGGTTAGCTTCGAAGTAGACGCAATGGACGCATCATGGAATACGGATACAAGTTATGAGATGGGTAATATGGGTCACAGGCCTGGCGTTAAGGGCGGCTACTTTCCTGTAAATCCAACAGATGCGGGCCAGGATATTAGATCCGAAATGTTGTCTACAATGAAGAGAATGGGAATGAAAGTTGATAAACATCACCACGAGGTTGCTTCATGTCAGCATGAGCTTGGTCTTGTTTTCGACTCGCTGAAAACTCAAGGTGATAACCTTCAAAAATATAAATATGTCATCCAAAATGTGGCTCACTCCTACGGAAAATCTGCGACCTTCATGCCAAAACCGGTTGCCAATGATAATGGCACCGGAATGCATACAAACATGTCTATCTGGAATGGAAATAACTCGATTTTTGCCGGTAAAGAATATGCAGGCTTATCAAAAAACGCCTTGCATTATATTGGAGGGATTCTAAAACATGCCAAAGCTTTGAACGCGTTCACCAACCCCTCCACAAACTCATACAAGAGATTGATACCAGGGTTTGAAGCTCCTGTTTTACTTGCTTATTCAGCAAAAAATAGGTCTGCAAGTATTAGAATCCCATACGTAGAGTCCTCAAAAGCAACAAGGGTAGAAGCCAGGTTCCCCGACCCTACTGCTAACCCATACCTTTCTTTTGCTGCACTTTTAATGGCTGGTTTAGATGGAATAAAGAATAAGATTGATCCAGGAGAGCCTGCAACCAAAGATTTATATGATTTACCTCCAAACGAATTAGCTGCTATTCCTACCGTTTGTGGCAGTCTTAGGGAAGCCCTGAATAGCTTGGAAACCGATAACGAATTTCTACTTCAGGGAGACGTTTTTAACGTTGATCAATTAGAGGGATATATGGATCTAAAGTGGGAAGAAGTGTATGCCGTTGAGCACACGCCTCACCCAGTTGAATATGGTCTATATTATTCGCTCTAAACTTTTAAATAATTTGGTAGGGCGTGAGCAAAAGCTTGCGCCTTTTAATCCTACATAGGTTTTACTATTAATTTTGAAATGATTGATGTAACGTTTTATCGTTACTTTTATAGGCCTTAAATCATAACAAAGTCGAAACAAGCATATGACGCATCCGCAATAGAGGTTCTTGAGGGACTAGAGCCCGTCAGGAAACGGCCAGGAATGTATATTGGAGGAACCGACAGTAAAGGCCTTCACCATCTTGTATCAGAGGTATTAGATAACTCCATGGACGAGGCTGTTGCTGGCTTTGCAACAAAAATTGATATTGAGTTTATATCTAAAAATGAGATATCAATTTCTGATAATGGAAGGGGAATACCAATAGACCTTCATCCAAAGTTTCCAAACAAAACTGCGCTTGAAGTTATTTTTAGTACTTTACATGCAGGTGGAAAATTTTCTGACAAAAACTATTCAACCTCAGGTGGGTTACATGGCGTAGGCATTTCTGTTGTTAATGCTCTATCAGAAAAATTAATCGTAGAAGTAGTAAAGAATAAAGCATGTTATTCTCAGAGTTTCTCTAAAGGCATCCCACTTAATAGTCTATATAAAATAGGAGACAGCAAAAGAAAATCAGGCACTAAGATAACATTTTCTCCGGACAAGACAATATTTAGTAGCAACCCATTTTTCAATCCAGAGAAAATATATGAGCTAGCTAAATCTAAAGCCTATCTGTTTTCTGGTGTAACTATTGACTGGAAAGCATCGAATATCAGCGACAATCAATCAACAAAAATACCAACTTCCGAGAGGTTTCACTTCAAAAACGGCCTAATGGATCTTGTGAAATCTAATACCGCTATTGAATACAACATTACGAATGACTATTTCGTGGGAGAAGCAGATTTCAAAGAAAAGTTTGATCCAAAAGAAAAAGGTTCAATTCAATGGTGTGCTTGTTTTAATACTTATAAACCTATAATAAATTCATTTTGTAACACAATTCCTACAAGCGACGGAGGAACACACCAAAGTGGTTTTGTAAACGCAATTGCTAAAGGTTTTAAGTCTTATATTGAAATTATCGGAGATAAAAAGCTTTCTGTAATTAACAAAGAAGATGTACAAGAAATAATATCTAGCTCGATCTCAGTATTTGTAGAACAACCTCAATTTGTTGGGCAGACAAAAGATAAATTATCAAATTTGGAGGTACAAAAAAAAGTTGAAAACATAATAAAGGATAGGTTCGAAAACTGGTTAGCTAATGATAAAGCTAGAACACTATTAATAATTGAAAATCTTCGAATGAGGGCAGAAGATCGAATAAAAGATAAACAAAAAAAAGAAACCCTCAGGAAAACACCATTAAAAAGGCTTATGCTTCCAGGTAAGCTCGCAGATTGCTCTATCTTGGATAAGCAAGGCACTGAACTTTTCCTGGTTGAAGGAGATAGCGCTGGTGGAAGCGCAAAGCAAGCAAGGAATAGGGAAACCCAAGCTATATTACCTTTAAAAGGAAAAATTTTAAATGTCGTTGGCTCAAGCAATAAGAAAGTCTATGAAAACCAAGAGATTGACGACCTTTGTAAAGCCTTGGGTATGAAATTAAGCTCTCCAAATGATACGACCAATCTTCGGTATGAAAAAATTATTATAATGACTGATGCAGATGTAGATGGAGCCCATATTGCAGCCCTTCTTATTGCTCTTTTCCAGACCAAACTTCCAAAAATAATTGAAGAAGGACACCTGTTTATTGCCGTGCCACCTCTTTACAAAATATCATGCAAAGATAAAATATATTATGCAAATAGCGAAGAAGAAAAAGAAGGGATGTTAGATAAGTTTAGGTCATCTATGGGAAAAATACAAATCAGCAGATTTAAAGGCTTGGGGGAAATGAACCCTTCGCAACTTAAAGAAACGACTATGGATATAAAATCCAGACGCCTGATAGCAATAAGTTTGAATTCAAGTAACCTTAAAGAAACAAATGAGTTGGTTAGCAATTTAATGGGGAAAAACCCTGAATATAGATTTAATTTCATATCAAAAAATGCTAAGTCTTTGGACAAGAGTTTGATATTGTAGTAAATACCTTGGATGAACAACTTAATAAGTTTGTTTTAGCAACACAAAAGCCACCGGTGATGGAGGTTAGAGAGTGGTTGAAGATTTATGGCAAATCTGAAAAGCCACTTTTAAACTTAAGCCAAGCTGCTCCTATGTCTTCACCTCCTGATAACTTGGTGAAATTTTTGTCTGAGCAAGTTCTTTTAACAGAAAATCATTTATATGGAGATGTTCTTGGTGATATTGCTCTAAGAAAGGAGATAGTTAATTTGTGGAACCAAGAGTACAGCTCTTCGATTTGCATAAGAAACATCGCCATAACCTCTGGCTGTAATCAGGCTTTTTGCACGGCAATTTCTACTATCGCGTCTACCGGTGACTCAATCCTCGTACCTGTTCCTTGGTATTTTAATCATGAAATGTGGTTAACAATTCAAGGGATCAATATCATACCGATACCCTGCGATGAAAACATGCTGCCTGATATTGAGATGGCTAAAAAACTTATAGATAAAAAAACAAAAGCGATTGTTATGGTAACTCCTAATAACCCAACTGGCGTTGAGTATCCTTCAGGATTGTTAGCAAAGTTTAGTAATCTTGCCATGGAACAAAATATAAAATTGATAATCGATGAAACTTACAAGGACTTTGGCAATAAAAAAAGCAATATTCTTTACAAAGGAAAATGGAGTGATCATTTGATCCAACTTTATTCTTTTTCAAAAGCATATAGATTGACGGGACACCGAGTAGGACTAATGGTTGCGTCTAAGTCATTCATCCAGCAAGCAGAAAAATTTCTAGATGCCACGACTATTTGCCCAAATAGATTAGCTCAAAAAGCCGCATATTTTGGTTTATTACATCTCCAGGATTTCATGGAAAAGGAAAAGTTAAAGATAAAGAAACTTAAAGATACTTTTAGAACAGATATAAGTGATATTTCAAATTGGTCTTTATTAGGTATAGGCGGTTATTTTGCATACCTAAGTTACAATTCAATATTGGACTCCACATCGATGGCAAAAAAACTTCTTGTTGATCAAAACATACTTTCGATTCCTGGCGATATGTTTTTTCCTAAATCAAAAAAACCTCTTTATAAAAGAGAAACGCTCAATTAGAATTGCCTTTGCAAATTCTTCGCATGAAGAAATTGTCGATCTATTAAAAAGGCTCAAAAGTTTTAGTTTATGA
>CACHJY010000048.1 GCA_902580265.1 uncultured Alphaproteobacteria bacterium | reverse complement strand
TATACAGTTAAAGGCCCTAGAAATGCACCACTAGCAACTGAAATACAGCAATAACAGTAACTTAGGTATCTCCGTGTTCATGTCAATAGGCACGATTTGTTTCACAGTTTGTTTTACAGTTTAAGTGACACCTCCCACGGATGGGACATAGGGGGTACTCACGTAGTATGTTCTTGGAGCGTGCAGCAGATGGGGTTTTATTGTCTTGCTTATCAAATTAAGGAGGTTAGAACTGCTGTATGCAGAACTGTTGCTGCCAATTTTCCTTCTTCTGAAAATACTTTTCCTTCTACGGAAACAATATTTTTTCCATATTTAATAATTTTAGTTTTTACTTTAGCAGGACCTTTCTTTAAAGCACGATGAAAAGTTATATGAATATCGGTAGAATTAGGAAGCATTTTGTCCTCAGAATAAATATTGACAGTGAGCGATGTAGCTTCATCTAAAATACTTGCTACCATCCCACCTTGAATTGTTCCTAATGGATTTAAACAAGTATCAGGTATATCAACATTAAAATCAGCCCGGTCTCTTTCAAAAGAGATCATTTTTAAAGAAAAAAATTTTGTGACATTTCCTTTGGCTGCTCTAGCCAAGGATTTTTCAATGTTATGACCAGACATAATCAAATCTAATAAGTTTCAAAATCATAGTCTTATATCTACGATCCCGTCTTTGTTACACGAGCTGGTCCATGTGCTTCAAATGTCATGGAAATGTTCATGTTTGATGATGCCTCTTTTCTCATATTATCCCATTTTTGTTTTATCTCCTTAAAGCTTTCCTCAGAAGGAAAAACACTTACGGCTCCATGAGTATTTTCATCAATTGCAAACCAAAAGACTTCTTCAGCAGGAGAGCCCTCTCTGTTAAATTGGTCCATTGCTTCTTGCATTTTTTCCCATTTTATTGGGTTACTATGCTTCCAAACGGTATTAACAATATACTTCATAAAATTTACCTCTCAGCTATTAGTTCAAAATATAAACTATAAATCTATTACTAAATATAGCAATCCAACTTTTTATATTAATGCCAAAACTATTTTCTTGGATAAGGTATAGGGCGTTTAACTGTATATCACCCGCACCATATTTTTAGAAGCATTACCTTTGATTTAGAAAGCAAAGTTTTCTCCTATTTTATTTGGAGCCATTCTAATAAGTCTTGACGTCTTTACGGCTATTTGTCTGTGTACTACAGCTTTTTGATAAATCTCATCTCTTTGCATAGATACAAAAGATTCAACAGATGGGTATTCAGCAATGAAGCATATATCCCATTTTTCATCAGCTGGACCTATTAATCCAATTAACATTTCTCCTCTCCATACAATTGATCCTCCCAAACTCTTAAATACTGGTTCACTCTCTTTTCCATATCGCTTGTAGGCTTCGACACCTGTTAAAATGCTTCCATCTGGGTAAATAGCTTCCTCTTTAAGTTCGACTAGGTTCAGCATGTGTAGGGGTCGACTATCTTTTATATTCTTAAAAGATTTATATATAGCCCTATCAAATCCAACATATCCCATCTCTTATACCTCCTCGTAAAGATTTATTAATATTTGCTTATTATTATACATTTAGATCCTACTAGAACATTTTTTTAATGCATGTCATTTAAAGGATATTGATTTTTTGCAAACTTTTTAGATAAAGGAAAATGAAGTTAAAATATTCTTGGTTGGTATGTTCTAATTTGGTAATGTATCGGTTCAAAATAAATCTTGCTCTTAAAATTTGTACTAGAAAGATACTGTCGATATTTTTGTGAAGATTGGGGATATAGCATTGAATAATGAAATTTTCGAAAGTTGAGATCTATATGAACTCGAGAAAAATAATTTGGAAACCCTCTGCAAAACGAAGAAACTCATCAAGTATGAAACACTTTATGGATTGGTTAGAAAATGAACGTGATCTTAGGTTTACGAATTACAACGAACTTTGGGCCTGGAGCGTAAACAATCTAGAGAGATTTTGGAAAAGTATTTGGGATTACTTTGAATTGAAATCAAGCACTCCATTTTCGAAAGTGCTTGATGAAGAGAAGATGCCGGGAGCCTCCTGGTTTAAGGGAGCATCTGTAAATATGGTTTACGAAATATTTAAGAATTACGAAGAGAATAAAAATAAAACTGCGCTTTCCTTTCGATCTGAGACTTTGGGAGATGGAGAGTTAACTTGGACAGAATTAATATCAAAGACAAATTCTTTAGTCACGAAGTTTAAAGAGCTAGGGTTGCAAAAAGGAGATCGCGTTGTTGCAATACTTCCAAACACGCCCCATTCCCTCATTTCTTTTTGTGCGACTGCCAGTGTAGGTGCAATTTGGTCTCTTTGTGCTCCAGATATGGGTGAACCCGCCATTTTAGACCGTTTCAAGCAAATCAAGCCTAAGCTACTAATCTGTCAGGACAGCTATATTTACGCAGGTAAAATTATTAATAAAGTCAATAGCTTAAAGGAAATAATAAAAAATTTACCCTCATTATCTTACACAATTATAGTCAAAATTAAAGATAACCAAATAACTGCAAAGCAATTAGAGTGGGACAATATAATGCGTCTAAGGGGAGAAAGCCAGATAGAGATGGTACCTTTTGATCATCCTCTTTGGATAGTATATTCCTCTGGTACTACTGGTAATCCCAAACCCATAGTCCATGGCCATGGGGGGATCTTGGTCGAGATGACAAAGCAATCACTCCACATGGACCTTACTAAAAATGACCATTTTTGCTGGCTTACATCCTCAGGCTGGATAATGTGGAATGCGCAGCTAGTGGCTTTGCTAAGAGCATGTTCCATTGCTATGTTCGACTTCGCTCCCAATTATCCAGATTCTTTAGAGGTCTGGAGAAAAGTTGATGAAGAAAAACTTACCTATTTTGGGGCTGGAGCTGCTTTCTTTACCAATTGTATGAAATCGAACCTTATACCTAAAGATGAGTTTAGTTTCGATAAGCTTAGATCAATAGGGGCAACTGGTTCTCCGTTAAGCCAAGAGGGATTTAAGTGGATACATCAGAACGTTAAATCTGATATTTGGTTAGCACCTTTATCCGGAGGAACAGACTTTGCAGGCGCATTTGTGATAGGCAATCCATTATTAGATGTAAGAGAGGGTGAAATGCAATCAAAGTCATTAGGTTGTGCAGTATACGCTTTTGATGATAATGGAAATTCTGTGGTGGGGCAGGTAGGAGAATTAGTTTGCTCAAAACCTTTGCCCTCAATGCCACTATATTTTTGGGGTGACTCGCAAAACAAAAGATTAATAGAAAGTTATTTTAATACTTTTCCCGGGATCTGGAAACATGGAGATTGGATAGAATTTACAGAAAGTGGGGGGGTCAGTGATCTATGGAAGATCAGATGCAACAATAAATAGAAGAGGCCTTAGGTTGGGCTCCTCAGAAATTTACAGAGCGGTAGAGTCACTTTCAGAAGTGATAGACAGCGTTGTTGTCGACTTAGAATACTTAAATAAAGAGAGCAATATGACGCTCTTTGTTGTTTTAAACTCTGGCGTGGACTTATTAGAAAATTTAAAGGAAAAAATAAGAGATGTGATAAAGACTTCTATATCAGCCAGGTTTTTACCAGATGACATCGTAAAAGTTGATGAAGTTCCACGGACTTTGTCTGGCAAGAAGTTAGAAGTTCCTATTAAAAAACTTTTACTCGGTTCGGACCCTAAAACCGTTGTCAATAGAGACTCTATGGCTAATCCTTCAAGTTTTGAATATTTCATAACGTACGCTAAAAACAAAACTGTTTAATTACATAATTATTCTATGCCATGACTTTGGTTTTCTGCTTATGCTCTAAGTATTGGTCTAGTTAAGCAAGTAGGTCCTCCCTCACATCCGATACACAAAGATCCTCATCAAACATATGAACAGTCACGCCGCTTTTTTCTAAAACCTTTTTTGTTTTAGGAAAGCCAGAAATCATTACACATTCTCTAGGCTTAATAGCGAAAATATTAATACCAAAAATTATAGTCTGCAGATTAAGAATGCAGTGGCGAAATTACGGTCCTGATCTGCTGCAAATTCCAAGGACATACTACGTAAGTACCTCCAGTGGTCCTGCATAGGGGTAGACAAGATGGTAGACAAAAGCGGTGTATAGGTCAGCCAAAATTTGTGAAGTTGATAAGGGTAAATTTTAACCCCTATCAACTTAAAGCACAGTTTTAACTAAATATTTTTGACTTATTTGCCGTGATTTTTTCACGATTATTCATCATTAATTGTCGTCTATCGCTAATTCCTTTCTTATTTTCCATAAGCGATTCAGAATTTTTTTCTGAAGTAGACATTAATGACTCCATTTTTGCACGGTTAGAACTGACTCTCTCTTCTAGCTCTTCCATCATTTTTTGGTTGTTTTCTATAGTTGTTGCGTTTGATTCAGGAGTAGCTTTTGAAGTCTGTAGATCACCGTCTAAAAGTGAACTATTTAGCTCTATTTGTTTATGATTGAATTCAACAATCTCTTGATTAGACTCCATAATTCTCCTGTTGATATCTATCAATCTGGAGTTTATTTCTGCCATTTCCTCGCTCACAGAAAGCACAGCGGAATTTAAAGCAGACCGATGATTTAAGAAATCAAGAGCTGCTTTATTTTTTTGAGAATTTATAAAGTTTTCTTCTACATCATTACTTGATACTACATTGTCTAAAATAGCCTGCCTATTTTCAAAAATTTCATCAGTATTGCTATTTGCTATTTGTCTATTTCCCATAAATGCTGCGGCATAGTTACTAAGTATCATTAATCGATTTTCTTCTATCATTGACCTCGAAGCGTATATCATTGTCTTATTGGTCATAACTTGTGAGTCTATCTCGAAAATCCTCTTCTTATTTTTCTTTATTGCTTCTCTGTTTGCTGATACATCACTCATAATTCTCTCCCTAGGTTTATATTATCAATCTTTTAATAAATCTTAGGAGAAAGATTACGCTACGTAAAGTGCATTGATGGGTTGTACGATTATTATGTTGTTGGAGTGTGCAACAGATGTGGTGTTAAATAGCTGTATCTTAACTAATTTGAATAGCAATGCTCATTTCTCTCTAAACCTTGCCATTCTTGTAAAGTTGTATTTGCGTAACTCTGAACTTTTTACCATTTTTTTGAGTTACTACATGCTTAAATGCCATCATATCGTCATCTTCATGTAATAATTCGTTCTGATTAATAGCTTGCTTTGATGCAAACTCTTTTTCTAAATTTTTTACGTGCTCCTCACGGTCCATCAATGCTGTTTCTTTAATATACATAAAATCTTGATGGAGCCACTCTTCCATCTCCTGCCAATTTCTTTGCTCTACAAGCCTTAGGACTTTTCTGTATTTCTTCAATGAAGTCTCCAACC
>CACHJY010000047.1 GCA_902580265.1 uncultured Alphaproteobacteria bacterium | reverse complement strand
TTCAGAACCACAACTTGACTCTCTTGAGAGTGACTTTGAACGCTTAAAAATTAGTTTAAAGAATGATTGGAATATTCAAGGGGTTACATGCAGTGTTCGTGTTCTCAAAGATCTACAGGAAAAATTGAGGAGAGGCAATTGGGAAATTACGGTTTTACTATACTATAAAGAAAACACCGTTCCAGAAATTGTAGATATTCACTCTGGATATTCAGAGATGCCAGCATTTGGGTTAGCAATTGATTTAGGCTCAACTTCAATTGCGGCTACTCTTTGTGATTTAAACTCAGGGAACATTATAGGCAGTATGGGTATAATGAATCCACAGATAAGATATGGTGAAGACGTTATGAGTAGAGTTTCATATTGCATGATGGAAGGAACAGGTTTAGCGACGTTAAATAATTCAGTCATAGAGGGTATAAATGAGCTTACAAGAAAAATTACAGAAAAACATGGGATCAAACTAGATAGCGCTTATGAAATTGTTTTTGTTGCAAATCCCATTATGCACCATCTTCTTCTTGGGATAGATCCAAAAGAACTAGGTCAAGCGCCTTTCCCTTTAGTGTTTTCAGATAGCCTCAATATTAAATCAAAGGATATAGGCTTAATTCTAAATCCCGAAAGTTATGTTTATACAGTCCCATGTATTGGAGGACACGTTGGTGCAGACGCTGCATCTGTTTTGATAGCAGAACAGCCACAAAAGTTAAAAGACACAACTACTCTCTTAATTGATATTGGAACTAACGCCGAAATACTTCTAGCCAAAGGCGAGGAAATTTTTGCTTGTTCTTGCCCAACTGGTCCGGCACTCGAGGGGGCACAGATTTCAGCAGGTCAGAGAGCAGCACCTGGCGCTATTGAACGAGTTCGCATAGATCCAATTACCAAAGAACCAAGCTTTAAAGTTATAGGTTGTGAGCAATGGTCTAATGAAAAAGAATTTCTGGAAAACGTATCTAGTGTCGGAGTAACGGGTATTTGTGGATCGGGAATTATAGAAGCAGTCGCAGAAATGCGTTTAGCTGGGCTACTAGATGCTAATGGATTAATTGGTTCAGCAGCACAAACTGGTTCGAATAGGTGTACTAGTTCTAAAAGAACAAATTCCTATCTTTTATATAGTGATAACAAAGTTTCATTATCTATAACCAACATGGATATTAGAGCAATTCAACTCGCTAAAGCAGCCCTACATGCAAGCTTCAAAATTTTATTGGAAAAAAGCAGCGTTAACAGAATAGATAGTATTCTTCTGGCAGGCGCTTTTGGCTCTCAGATATCTCCTGAACATGCGTTAATTATTGGTCTAGTACCTGATGCGCAAGTCAGCCAAATTGTGGCGAGTGGAAACTCGGCAGGTGCTGGAGCGATCATCGCTCTTTTAGATGTAAGCGCCAGAAGAGAAATCTCTTCGCTTGTAAGAAAAGTCCATAAAATTGAAACTGCTGTTGAACCGAGTTTTCAAAAACACTTTGTAGAAGGCTCTTCCTTTCCTAATGAAAGCTCTTCCCATCCAGAGCTTTTTAAGTTTAAAGAATTACCAAATGTGAACTTTAATCAAAAAAGGCAGAGAAGGCACCGCTAACTTGATACAGTTTTTGTACTAAGCATTGTTTTGAAAAGGGTGACTAATTTATCTTTTATCGAGAAAACTGATGTCCTTCCGATCACCAGCAAGGCTGGCGTGGCTATTAGCGTGAGGAACGTAGCAAAAGTCAGCCCTCCAGCAATTGTACTAGATAGATCGACCCACCATTGAGACGAAGGAGCTCCCACAAGTATATCTCTTTCGGAAAACCTTATGGTGAGACTGAAGACCATCGGAACAAGGCCTAATATAGTTGTAATAGCTGTCAAAATAACGGGCCTAAACCTTGTAAGTCCTGCCATGTAAGCAGCTTCCCGATGGGTATGTCCTTTTCTTTTATACTCATTAAAGGTGTCGATCAAAACAATATTGTTATTTACAACAATACCTGCAAGTGCAATCAGACCAAGCATGGACATTACAACACCAAAAGGTCTTTCTGTTAAGAAGAGTAACAAGAAAATACCGCCTGTTGATAAAATGATTGCGGACATCGTTACAATAGTTTGCCATGCTGAATTAAACTGGATCATTAAAACAATTGACATCAACACGAGAGAGAAAATTAGGGATTGCCCAAGAAAAGCTTGAGTTTCCTTGATGTCTTCATCCTCGCCTGCAAAGTTTACACTCACATTTTTTGGGAAGGTTACATTCTCTAATTCACTCTTAAGTTTTTCAATTAAAAACGGTGCTCGCATTCCGTCCTTAACATTTGCTTCGATAGATCGAAGTCTGTTTCCGTCTAAACGAGATATGGTACCTCCCTTTTTTTCTGGCGTAAGTTCAGCAAATACGGACAATGGTACATATCTGCCGTCTGATGTGGGGACTCTTAATTCCTGAAGTCTGTCTAAATTTCGTTCGGACTTTATATATCTCAAAAACACCTCGAGTTCTTCGTCTGTATCGTCCGGCCTGTAATCTGAAACCTTTACTCCTTTGGTAAGTAACTTTACCATTGTTCCTAAACTAGCAACTGTAACACCATGTCTAGCGGCTATTTCTCTATCAATATTTAAATTCCATTCTAAGCCTGGAGACGGCAAGTTATCTGAAATATCAATAAAACCATCTATTTTGTTCATTTTCTGTCTAATAACAAATAATGCTTTGTTCAATTGATCAAAGTCAGTGCCTCTTATTTCAATTCTTACTGGCTTTCCTTGACCTCCCGGACCTTCCTTCTGCGCTACTATATTTATGTCAGCTCCTTCTAAAAATTTAACACTGCCTCTCATGCTTTCCATTAAATCAGCAGCTGTTTCACGTTCATCCCAATCAGAGAAAATGGTTCGTACCGAACCTACTAGATCTTTAGTCCTGCCATCAGCTCCCGTTTTTGCAAAATTTATATCTACTCCATTTAAATTAGAAATAGAATCCTCTGTATCTTTCACTAAAGAATTTTTCTCTGACGCAGACAGGTCACCCCTTGAAAGAATTTGAACAACTGCTTGTTCTGGTTCAATATCTGGGAAAAATTGAACTCCTAATTTAGCAGAAAAATATGCAGTGTAAGATCCCACTATCAATAAACCAACCAAAAAAATCGAAAGTATCGGTCGTGTTACTGAGATCTTAAGAATCTCTTTATAAAGTTTTGGGGGCGTTGTTTTGGTTCTTTTATCAGTTGAAATTTTTCCGAGCAAGCTTCCTAATATTGGAATGAATATCAAGGCCATTAGAAGAGATGCTGATAAAACAACAATCATTGTGATTGGCAAATATTTCATAAATTGCCCAACTATACCAGGCCAAACCAACAGAGGGAAAAAAACCATCAAAGTGGTTACTGTAGAGGCTATTATAGGCCACGACATCCTTACCGAACCCTCTAAGTAGGCAGCCCTTCTATCATGGCCCAAAGATATTTTTCGGTCAGCATACTCTGTAGTAACAATAACTCCATCTACCAGAATACCTGCTACGAGTATAAGAGAAAATAAGACAATTATATTCATAGTTACCCCAAAGTAGTTCAAAATGATGAAACCAAGAAGAAAACTGCTCGGTATCGCAAATCCAATTAAAAGAGCATTTTTTATTCCTAATGCCAGTACTACTATTACCAAGACGATTAAAACTGCGGCAAAAACGTTATTACCTAAATCATTAAGTAAATTTCTGACTGACTTAGATTCATCAAATAAGTAATCAACATTTATATTTCCTGGTATGTTAGACACTTCCTCAGAAATTACTTTTTTTGAGGCGTCAACTACATCAATTATATTCGATCCTACTCTTTTTTTTATATCTAAAACGACAGCTTGTTTACCATTAACTCTTGACCAACTTTTTTTATCTTCGAAAGTTCTTCTTATAATTGCAATATCACCAAAATTTATCGTGGTGCCGTCCGCAATCTTTATAGGCATTGCAAAGAGTTCATCTAATGTTTCAACAACCCCAGGTACTTTCACAACCAATCTACCATTTTCATTTTCAATAGCACCAGCGGTTACTAATTGATTATTAGACGCCACCAATCCAATGACGTTTTGTGGGTTTATTCCGTAAGATTCTATAGAACTAGCATCAATAAGTATTTCAATGACCTCTTTTCTGTCACCACCCACTTCTACCTCTAAAACACCGGCTACACTCTCAACTTTTTCTTTAATATTATTTGCTATATTTATTAGAGAAGACTCTGGAACGTTTCCAGACAATGATACTGACAAAATTGGGAATAGTGCCAAACTTATTTCTGTTACCTTTGGTTCTTCTGCGTTTTTCGGCAAATCCTTTTTTGCATCATCGACAGCTTGCCGTACGTCTTCTAAAACAAGGTCTATATCCTCACCTGCATCAAACTCAACCGTTATAGATGTGTAACCTTCCGTTGCTGCTGACGTCATTTTTTTGAGTCCTGCAACTGTCTTGAGCTGTTTTTCAAGTGGTTTGGTTAACAGCTTTTCTGCATCAGAGGGAGATATACCTTCGTACGCTACACTAACGTATGCAACGGGAATTTCTACGTCTGGTGATGCTTCCTTAGGTATAGATAAGAATGCATTGATACCTGAAAAGAAGATCAATACTAGAGCTAAAATTACGGCTCCAGGTCTTTTAAAGCAGCCTTCAATTATTGATTTCATGATTTATTCTCAATTAATTTTATACTCTATCTTGTCTCCAGGGCTCACAAAAGCCTGACCATTTGTTAAAACGATATCATCATTTATCAGCCCAGAAACCAAAGCAAAGTTACCTGAGGTTCTCACCAGCAAAACATCATTTTCAAATACTATATTATTTTTAACTGTTTTTACCTTTAAAGACCCATCTTCTCCAATTGCTAAGTGAGCAGGAGATATTGAAAAAGCCTGAACCTTCTCGACTAAAATGCCAACCTCGGCACTCATTCCAGCCTTCAAAGACCTGTCTGTATTAGTAATTTCAATTTCAACAATGAATGTTCGGGTCGCCTCACTGGCTGAAGACGCTATACGTTTCACTACACCCCTTCTGTTTCCAACTCCAGTTACATTGATTACAACTTCATCGCTTAATGATATTTTAGCGACGTCTGTTTGAGCCACCGGTGCGAACAGCAACATTTTTGAAAGGTCGATTATTTTTCCAATATTTTGATTTTTTTTGACAAATTGACCGGACTCAACATTTAAAAACTCTAGCACTCCACTAATGCCTGCGACAACAGTGCTGTTTTCAAGATTATTTCGCAGTGTCGCAACATCTGCTTTTGCTCGTGTCAAAGAAGCCTCAGCCCTTACCAAATTTAACTCTGATGTCATATCTTTCTTTGATAGGCTTTCCGTTATTGAATAGTTTTTCTCTTCCAACCGCAAAGCAGCTTCTCCAGCATCAAGCTGCTCCAGTATCGTTCCCTTATCTATTTCGAGTATTACATCATTTTTTTCAACCAGCTGCCCA
>CACHJY010000046.1 GCA_902580265.1 uncultured Alphaproteobacteria bacterium | reverse complement strand
ACGGCGTCACCTATATCAATTTCAAACTATAACGCAGTTGGTGGCTCTACGATTTTATATTCAGGTCATATTCCGAGGTTTCACGTAAATGATTTTAAAACATACACAGTAGATAATGTCGGTGAGGATTGGCCTTTAGATTATTTTGAACTGGAACCTTATTATCAACTTAATGATCAAAAAATGCGCGTCGCGGGAATGACCGGCGATCCATCATATCCACCGATAGAAAAGCTAGATTATCCCATCCCTTTAGGTAGAGAAGGTGAGAAGTTAGCATCGGCTTTTGCGGGCTTGGGGTGGCATTGGTGGCCATCATATAGCTCAGTGATTTCAAACACTGGTATCGAAAAAAGATTTATAAAAAAGGGTATCTTCAATTCTGGTCTTAGTGTTGCCCAAACCTATTGGCCATTGGCAATAAAAAATGGGGTTGATCTACGACCGAATTGTAGAGTTTTACAGATCTGTTTAGATAATTTTGGAAATGCTAAAAAAGTTATCTATGAAGATGAAAAGAATAACTTACGTACAATTCAAGCATCCGTTTTTATTTTAGCATGCAGTGGTGCTGGCACACCAAGACTATTATTAAATTCTCTCAGAAAGGGAGGGACGGATGGAATCTGTAACAGCTCAGGGATGGTGGGAAAAAATTTAATGCTACATCCTCTTGGTTATGTAGAGGGTTTGTTTGAAGAATACTTGGAGACATCTTTTGGACCACAAGGGTGCTGTTTTGTTAGCAATGAGTTTTATTCATCGAGGCCTGAGAATAGTTTTAAGAGAGGATATATGATGCACGTCTTAAGAGGGCCAGATCCGTTAGATACAGCGTTATCTTTGAGAAAGTTTAAGAAACTTGACTTTGGCAAAGAGTTCAAAAGGCAGTTTTTGGAAAGCTATGGAAAGATTATACCTATAGCTATAATTTGTGAAGATTTACCCGAGCAATCAAATTACATTGAATTAGATAAAAATAATGTCGATAGCAGCGGTATGGCCGGAATAAAAGTTAAATACACATTATCAGATAATAGTAAAAAGATGTTAAGTCATGGTATCAGTAAAGCGAAGAAGGTTTTAAAATATGCTGGGGCAAGATCAATAAAGGGTTTTGGTCCAGTGAGACATACGGGGTGGCATATTATGGGAACAACTAAGATGGGGTTAGATCCTGCTACTTCCGTTGTGAATAAATTCGGGCAGACGCATGATGTAAAGAATTTACTCGTTATCGATAGCAGTGTTTTTATAACTTCTGCTGCGGTAAATCCCACAGCAACAATACAGGCGCTAGCACTCTATTTCACTGACAATTTAATAAAGAACACCGATCAATTTGCTCCTAAATCATAGTTTTGATAATGTATAAGAAGATGAATTATAAAGAACTACTTTACTGTTTTTTGAAAGGATACCTTAACGAACAAATTAATGACGACGAAGACAAACTTCTTCCTAGCGGAAGTAAGGCGATAAGCATGGAGAGGTTTATTGAGTTCTTGAAAGCAAATGAGGGATTAAACAAAACTTTTTTTTCCGCGTTTGAAAACATAGAAAATAAAAAATTTGGCGTACACGAAGCTAAGCTTATGGGTTCAAGTATTAAAGTAGTCGGTGAAGATAAAAAATTGTTGGATGACTTTATTCTAAATAATTATTTTTCATCCAAATGTGTTATAGACGCCTTATCAAGAAGAGATAAACTTAGCTGTAAAGAGATAGATGTGAAAATATATATGTCAAAGCTTAAATATCAACTTAAAACATAAACAATTGAAAAGACCATTGAAATGTTAAGAGGAAAGAATGCATTTATAACTGGGTGTAACCGTGGCATAGGAAGGGCAATACTTGATAAACTGATGAGCTACAATGCTAATATCTATTGTGCTATAAAAAAAGAAGATACCAACTTTTCAGAATATTTAGAAAATTATAATAGAAGTTCAGGGTCAAGAGCAGAGATAATTATGTTAGATCTCTCAAACGGAGATCATATAAAAGACTCCATAAAAATACTTTACGAGAAAAAGGAAAAAATTGATATTTTAATTAATAACGCCGGTATTGCTGATGGCGCGCTTTTTGAAATGACATCAATTAAGACAATGAAGGATGTGTTTGAAATAAACTTTTTTTCTCAGATTCAACTTATCCAATTATTACTGAGGTTTATGAAGAAATCTGAATCTGCCTGCATTATAAACATTGGTTCAGTATCAGGTTTGACTCCTGAAAGGGGAACAATATCCTACGGCAGTAGTAAGGCTGCACTAATGTTTGCGACTAAGCTTATGGCTAATGAGTTATCAAGATTCAATATAAGAGTTAACGCTGTAGCACCAAGTTTGATAAAAACGGATATGCTAGATCAAATGGATGATAAAAGTATAAATAAAATATTGGACCAAACTTACTCAGGAAAAATTGGTGAAGCTCGAGACATCGCGGATCTTGTTTTGTACTTGGTATCAGACTCTGCAAAGTCAATTAACGGTCAAATAATTAGGGTAGACGGAGGTATGAAGGTTTAGTGAGGCAAGATATTTTTAAAACCATAAAATTAGCAGAAAGAATGAGAAGGACAATCCTTCAAATGAGCTTCGATTGTGGCCAGCCCTCTCATTTAGGTGGAGCCTTATCGATAGTCGACATTCTAGCAGTATTGTATGGAGGCATTTCAAATTTTGATATAACAGGTAGAAAAAACAGATTTATCCTAAGCAAGGGACACGGTGTCTTGGGCCTGTTAAGCGTATTACATCATGTAGGTAAAATATCAAAAGAAAATATATTAACGTTTCAAAAGAATGGAAGTGAGTTTATTGCTCATCCAATTGCAAATCATGCTCTTGGAATTGAGTCTTCTAATGGTAGCCTTGGTCAGGGCCTTTCATATGGCATAGGAATAGCATTATCATATTTGAAAAGAAAAAATGAGGGACAAGTATTTGTCCTTATGGGCGATGGGGAATGCTATGAGGGTTCAGTTTGGGAGGCTAGTATAACGGCAACTGAGACAAAGTTAGAAAACATGACGGTTATAATCGACTGTAATGGATATCAAAATGACGGTGCCATAGGAGACAAAATGAACGCGAGGGATATGAGTAAGAAGTGGAGAGGTTTTGGTTGGCATGTAATAGAATGTGATGGTCATGACCATCAAAGATTGTATTTGGCACTTAACCATAAGCATAAAAATAAACCTACTGCAATTATCGCAAAAACAACCAAGGGTAAGGGTATTAAGTTTATGGAAGATAATAATGATTGGCACCATAATAGGCTTACAGAAAAACTATTCCATGAAGCAATGAATGAGCTTTAATTTGGAGTTTGAGTTTAACTCTAAGGAAGCTAAGCAATGGTCCAAATTGGGACCAAGGGCTATGTATGGTCAGTTTATGTTAAAAATGGCAGAGGAATGCGAAAGCCTAATGGTTTTATCTGCTGACCTTGGAAGATCATCAGGGTTAGATCGATTTAAAGCGAAGTATCCAGATAAATATCTCTCAGTTGGGATTAGTGAACAGAATTTAATTGGAATTGCGTCAGGTCTAGCTAGAGAAGGCCATAAGGTGTTTATTTCCTCTTTTGCACCTTTCCTATCCATGCGTTCCAGTGAACAGATTAGAATGAACTTAGGTTACATGGAACTTCCCGTTAACATTGTTGCTCTCGGGAGTGGCGTATCAATGGCATTTCTTGGAAATAGTCACTTTGGATTAGAAGATTTAGCAGTAATGAGGGCTATTCCTAATATTAATATCTCTAGTCCAGCAGATTGTGGTGAACTCGGAAAGGTATTAAATGATTACTGTCATAATTCGAGAGGACCCAGCTATATAAGATTAACAGGCGCGCCTGGAAGTCCAATAGTTTATGAAAATGACTATAAATACAAATTTGGAATTCCTTATGAAATTAATAAAGGGAAAAATATATTGATCCTGGCTACTGGTTCTATCGTAGGTCAAACAAAGATTGCTTTAGAAAAATTGCAAGAGTTTGGAGTAAATCCGAGCCTATATAATATTCATACTTTACGAAATAAATGTGAATATATCTTAAGCTTGATAAAAAAGTATAAAATTATAGTAACGGTTGAAGAGCACTCGATAATTGGCGGACTTGCTAGCATTGTTTCAGAGGTAATAGCTCAGAATAATTGTAGAGCTAAATTATTTCCAATTGCTTTGCCGAACTCTTTTGGTCCAACAGGGGAATATCAGTATTTATTAGATCATCATGGCCTGACAGGGGATAAGATTTTCATAGCGATAAAGAAGATCTTATAAAGATAAATGTGATTAATTAATTTCTCACCTTATTTGGGATTACGACGTATATTTAATCATGGGTATAATTCGCTCAATTGAAAATTTTGGAAATAAGATCGCGTTGATTAGCCCTGACAAGGGTACTTTTACATATTCGGAACTTTTAGCGGAAACGTTTATCCTTAACAACTATATTCAAGGAAACTCTTTTATTTTGCTTGTATGTACCAATTCAATTGAAACGTTTATCACTTATATCTTTGCTCTTAAAAATAACTGTACCGTCATGCTGATAGATTCGAAAATGAGAGCAAGAGATATAAATGCAGTAATTTCGGCTTATAACCACGATGTAATAATTGGCCCAGAATATGTCTTGAAGACGTTAAAAGTTCAAGAAGCTGAAAGTATTAAAAAATTTTTTGATTATGGCGTGTTGAACTTGAAAACAATTAGAAAAAGGCCTTTGAACAAAAATATTTGTTTGCTACTGCCAACATCGGGATCAATGGGAAGCAGGAAGTTTGTTATAATATCTAAGGACAACTTATGTGCAAATACTTATTCAATTATCAAATTTTTGGGTATCACTACTAAAGACAGAGCTGTAACAACTATGCCTTTTAGTTATACATACATGCTCTCGATAGTGAATACACACTTAGAGGTAGGTGCATCTATCTTAGTTACTGATAAATCACTTTTTACCAGAGGCTTTTGGGATGATTACTTAAAACATCAAATAACTTCTTTTAGTGGAGTACCCTATATTTATCAAATTCTCAAAAAGTTATCTTTAGAAAAAATTTTTTCTCCTTCATTAAATTTAATAACGCAGGCTGGAGGCAAGCTAAGATATGAAATAGCTTCGGAGCTAGTGACACTTAGTAAGCAGCATGGGGTAAAATTTGTTTCAATGTATGGACAGACCGAGGCTACCTCAAGGATAAGTTATCTTGACCCAAAATTTTGTGACACAAAGCTGGGTAGTATAGGTAAACCGATACCAAATGGTAAAATGTGGCTTGAGAATGACAATTTTGAGGTTATCACCACCGCAGGTCACAGGGGTGAATTAGTGTATAAAGGTCCGAACGTATCATGGGGATATTCCCACGACTACAATGATTTAAGTATACCAGATCAAAATAATGAAACGCTTAGGACTGGCGATCTAGCTTATTTTGATAAAGATGGCTTCTTTTATTTGGATGGGAGGCTAAAAAGAATAGCAAAAATATTTGGTATTAGACTAAATCTTGATGAATTAGAGGAAAAAATGTTTGATGAAGGGTTCCTTGTGGTTTGTTTGGAAGCTGAAGAGAAAGTAGATGTTTTTTTTGAA
>CACHJY010000045.1 GCA_902580265.1 uncultured Alphaproteobacteria bacterium | reverse complement strand
AATTCCATTAACCGTTTCAGCCTGTTATTTCGGTTAATAACTCTCCTGTAGAGATCATTTAGATCAGATGTTGCAAACCTACCACCGTCCAACGGAACCAAAGGTCTTAGCTCCGGTGGGATTACAGGGATTACCGTCATAATCATCCATTCGGGTTTGTTAGAGCTTTCTCTAAAGTTTTCTATTAGCTTAAGTCTCTTAATGATTTTCTTTGGCTTGAGTTCACCAGTTGCCTCCTTGAGCTCCTCTCTAAGCTTTTCTGCCTCTGACTCTACATCGATTGCCATCAGCATTTCTCTTATAGCCTCAGCCCCAATTCCCGCTGTAAAAGCATCCAGCCCGAATTGATCCTGAGCGTCTAAATAATCTTCCTCAGAAAGTAATTGGCCTGCCTTCAGATCGGTCAGACCTGGCTCTATGACTACATATTGCTCGAAGTACAGTATCCTCTCTAAATCTCTTAGGGTCATGTCTAGCATTAATCCAATTCTTGACGGTAGAGATTTAAGAAACCAAATGTGTGCTACGGGAGAAGCAAGTTCAATATGACCCATTCTTTCCCGTCTCACTTTTTGCAAAGTTACCTCAACTCCACACTTTTCACAAGTGACTCCCCTGTATTTCATTCTTTTATATTTACCACAGAGACATTCGTAGTCTTTGACTGGCCCAAATATTCTTGAACAAAACAGCCCATCTCTTTCAGGCTTGAATGTACGGTAATTAATAGTTTCAGGCTTTTTAATTTCACCAAAAGACCAACTTAATATTCTCTCAGGTGAGGCAATAGAAATCCGTATTTCGTCAAAGGTCTTGAGCGCTTGTGGTTTGCCAAATGGATTCGTTATTTCTTTGTTCATTTTCACATCCTATAAAATGTTTAAGTTTGCATTTCGCAAGCAACTAATTAATTTCATCATCCAAAAGTTCTATGTTGAGACCCAAAGATCGAATTTCTTTCACCAGCACGTTAAATGACTCTGGGATCCCAGCTTCAAAGTTATCTTCGCCCTTAACAATACTCTCATATACCTTTGTTCTTCCAGCCACGTCATCGGATTTAACAGTTAACATCTCTTGCAGTGAGTACGCCGCTCCATAAGCTTCCAAAGCCCAAACTTCCATTTCACCAAATCTTTGACCTCCGAATTGCGCTTTTCCACCCAAAGGTTGTTGAGTAACCAAACTATATGGGCCGGTAGACCTTGCGTGTATTTTCTCGTCTACCAAGTGATGCAATTTCAATATATACTTTACACCAACGGTAACCGGTCTCGCAAATTGCTCTCCTGTCCTTCCATCGAAAAGAATTGACTGAGCACTTTCGTCTAAACCAGCTCTTTTGAGAGCCTCCGTAACGTCACTCTCTTTCGCCCCATCAAAGACCGGAGTTGCAATGGGTACACCTGTTTTAACATTACTAGCTACAGCAAGCAAGTCATCGGCTGATAACCCTTTAATTTGTTTGTTAAATTCATCGCTACTATATGCATTTGACAATGCTTTCTCCAGAACTTTCTCATCATTGCTTTTCTTGAACTCAGATATTGCTTTGTTAATGGAATCTCCAAGTGATTTTGCAGCCCACCCCATGTGAGTCTCCAGGATTTGACCGACATTCATTCTGCTTGGCACTCCAAGAGGATTTAAAACTAGATCTACTGTTGTCCCATCTTCCAAAAAGGGCATATCCTCTTCCGGCACAACTTTTGAGATGACACCTTTATTACCGTGCCTTCCCGCCATCTTATCGCCTGGTTGGAGCTTTCGTTTAACAGCTACAAAGACTTTAACCATTTTCATAACGCCAGGTGGCAAATCGTCTCCTCTTCTAACCTTTTCGACTTTGTCTTGGTAAGAATCGTTTGCAATCCTTTTTTGCTTCTCGAATTGATCCTGTAGTGCTTCCATTTTTTTTGCATCATCTTCTGACTCTAAAGAAAACTTCCACCAAAGTCCTTTCGACACACTATCAAGAGTATCTTGTGCTATCTTTGACCCTTTTACGGCAGCTTTTGGCCCATCATTGATTTTCTTGCCAATCAAAAGATCTTTTAATCTTGAATATATGTTTCTCTCTAAGATCTCGATACCATCGTCTCTATCCCGACTCAATCGCTCTATTTCATGTCGCTCATTCTGTAAGGCTCGCTCGTCTTTTTCTATTCCATGCCGATTAAAAACTCTTACTTCCACTACCGTCCCATGGTCTCCTGGCCCCATCCTAAGGGACGTATCTCTCACATCTGACGCTTTCTCACCAAATATAGCTCTAAGAAGTTTTTCTTCAGGGGTCATTGGACTTTCACCCTTTGGGGTAATCTTACCTACAAGTATGTCACCCGGTCCAACTTCCGCTCCAATGTAGACAATTCCAGCTTCATCCAAGTTTCTTAGGGAGTCTTCGCCCACATTTGGAATATCTCTCGTTATCTCTTCTGGACCTAACTTAGTATCCCTAGCAGCAACTTCAAACTCTTCGATGTGTACCGAAGTAAACACATCATCTTTAACAAGCCTTTCCGAAATCAAAATTGAGTCTTCATAATTATAACCGTTCCATGGCATGAAAGCGACCAACACATTCTTTCCTAATGCCAGTTCACCCATATCAGTAGAAGGACCATCAGCTATAACCTCACCTTTCAGTACGTGATCACCTTTTTTCACTAACGGTCGCTGATTGATACAAGTATTTTGATTGGACCTTTGAAATTTTCTCAACCTGTAGATATCAACGCCATGATCGCCGAGATCGACTTCATCTGTTACTCTTACTACGATCCTCATCGCATCGACTTGGTCAATCACGCCTGACCGCTTTGCCACAATTGCTGCACCAGAGTCTTTCGCGACAATTGATTCCATTCCAGTTCCAACAAATGGTGCATCAGCTGTCAACAAAGGCACTGCTTGTCTTTGCATATTTGATCCCATCAATGCTCTATTGGCATCGTCGTTTTCTAAAAAAGGGATCAATGAAGCTGCTACAGATACTAACTGTTTTGGTGAAACATCAATATAATCAACTGAATTGGATGGATATAGCATATAATCTCCAAACCGCCGCGTTGATACTAATTCGTTCTCAAAAGAGTCGTCCTTATTAAGCTTTGCATTAGCCTGGGCTATCGTGTATTTCATCTCTTCTGTCGCTGACATGTAAACTACGTTATCGGTAACCTTTCCGCCATCAACACGCCTGTATGGGGTTTCAATGAAACCATATTTATTTACTTTTGCGAACGAAGCTAAAGAATTAATCAATCCTATGTTTGGGCCTTCAGGGGTTTCGATGGGGCAAACTCTTCCATAATGAGTTGGATGAACATCTCTAACCTCAAATCCCGCTCTATCCCGAGTTAACCCTCCAGGACCGAGTGCAGAAAGACGTCTCTTGTGAGTGACCTCAGATAATGGATTAGTCTGATCCATAAATTGTGATAATTGGCTAGACCCAAAAAATTCTTTAACAGCGGCAGCTGCCGGTTTAGCATTAATCAGATCTTGGGGCATCACAGTATCTATCTCCACAGAGGACATCCTCTCTCTAATGGCTCTTTCCATTCTTAGCAAGCCGACCCTATACTGATTCTCCATAAGCTCGCCAACAGACCTTACTCTTCGATTTCCCAAGTGATCTATGTCATCAATTTCACCTTTGCCGTCCTTCAATTCTACCAAGGCTCTTATGACCTCAATAATGTCTTCCTTCCTGAGTATTCGCATTGTATCGGGTGCGTCGAGATCAAGTCGCATATTCAGTTTAACCCTACCGACAGCTGACAAGTCATACCTCTCCTCATCAAAAAAGAGAGAGTCAAATAGATCTGCAGCAGCGTCTACTGTAGGAGGTTCTCCTGGCCTCATTACTTTATATATGTCCTCAAGGGCCATTTCGCGATTGAAGTTCTTATCCGAAGCCATAGTATTTCTTAAGTATGGACCAACATTCACATGATCAATATCTAGCGTAGATATTTCAGTAACATTGTTATCGAAAAGCGTTTTCAGGTTCCCACCGGTTATTGATCCACTTTTCTGGTCAAAATCGCAGGTTATCTCTTCACCAGCCTCCAACCATATCTCACCAGTCTTTTCGTTTATAATATCATGTGAAGCAAACCGACCAATTATAGAATCAAACGGTACTAAAATGTGCTTTACGGATTTCGACTCTTCAATTTCTTTAACAAACCTAGGAGTGATCTTTTTTCCTGCTTCTGCAATCAGTTCGCCCGTGTCTGCATCAACCAAGTCAAACAGGGGTTTGACTCCCCTAAATCGAGATGGGTAAAAAGGAGTCGACCACTTATTTCCTTCATTTAATCGATACTTAACTTCCTCATAATAGGTCTCGCAAATGTCTTCTGGACTTAGTCCCAATGCAAAAAGAAGGGTTGATACAGGGATTTTCCTTCTTCGATCTATTCTAACGAATACAAGGTCTTTGGCATCAAACTCAAAATCTAGCCAAGAACCTCTGTAAGGTATAATTCGACTTGTGAAAAGAATTTTACCAGAAGAGTGGGTCTTGCCTTTGTCATTATCAAAAAAAACTCCCGGTGATCTATGCATCTGGGAAACGACAACTCGTTCTGTCCCATTAACTAAAAATGTTCCATTGGGTGTCATGAGAGGAATATCACCCATGTACACATCCTGCTCTTTAATTCCCTTAACTGATTTTGACTGACTTTCCTCATCTACTTCAAATACGATCAAGCGTAGCTTTACCTTTAAAGGCGCCCCGAAGGTGAGATCTCTTTGATGACATTCCTCTAAATCATACTTGGGCTTTTCCAAATCATATGAGACGAACTCCAAGACCGCTGTATCATTGAAATCGTTTATTGGAAAGATTGACTCAAAAGCTCCTCTTATCCCCTCTCCTTTTACAGGCTCGGATCCCTCACCAGATTTTAGAAATAAATCGTATGATGACTTCTGCACCTCTATAAGGTTAGGCATTTCTGCCACCTCCCTAATCTTTCCAAAATATTTTCTTATCCGGCTTTTTGTGAATATATCTTTGCTCATGGAAACCTCTGATCTTTGTCTTTTTTATCTGAATGGGAACCCAGATCATTAAATTTCAATAGCTCTTCCAATTCATGTGCTCTCCCGAAGCACTCCCGAAAAGAGATTAAGTTTTTGTATTGTTTTACTGAAGTTTGCATCTTTAGTATAAGCTCTTAAGACAATTCGACTTCAGCTCCTGCGTCCTCAAGTTTTTTCTTTATTTCTTCAGCTTCATCCTTCGCCACACCTTCTTTGACAGTCTTTCCGCCGGCTTCGACTAGGTCTTTAGCTTCTTTTAACCCCAATCCTGTTATAGTCCTAACTTCCTTTATAACATTGATCTTTTTATCGCCTGCTGCTTTTAGGATAACATTGAATTCGCTTTTTTCATCACCACCAGAGGCTGCATCAGCACCACCAGCACCTGCAGCAGCTCCTGCTACCATCACCGCACCCCCAGCAGCAGGCTCAATTCCGTATTCATCCTTCAATATATTTTTCAACTCTACCGCATCCACAAGGGATAACTTGGAAATATCTTCTGCAAGTTTCTTTAAATCAGCCATTATTTTTCACCTATCTCTATATTTTATAGTTAAAGAGGAAACTAAATCTAGTCTCCTCCAGTATTTTCTAAAACGCCTGCGATCGCTGAAGCCGGACCAGTCAAGTTTGATACCAAGCAGCCTCCTGGTGCTACCAGAAGAGCGCTTACACTCGATAACACTTCTTCTCTTGAAGGTAGCTTTGAAACTTCAGTTACACCATTAGAGTCCAAGATCTTGTCACCCATTGCTCCGCCAACGATTTTGAGATTTTCGTTGGTTTTTGCAAATTCAACAGATATTTTAGCTGCTGTGACTGGGTCTTCTGAGTACATAAGAACTATTTGGTCAACTAGCAAATGCTTCATGCCCTCAGGTGGCGACTTTTCTATAGCAATACGTGCAAGTCTGTTCTTTGCTACCCGAACGTTCGCACTATTTTCCCGCATCTTGTTTCTAAGATCTGACATTTCAGCTACAGTAATACCAGTGTATTTAGCAGCAACAATAATACCGGCGTGCTCAAATACATCTTTTAACTGACTTACTACCTGTTCTTTTCTAGCTCTATCCAACTATACAACTCCAACATGTGTGTCCCTGACTACTTTGAGCGCGAGACGCAAAAAAAGGATTGCTCCTTTATTAAATACAGGTAGGCGAGC
>CACHJY010000044.1 GCA_902580265.1 uncultured Alphaproteobacteria bacterium | reverse complement strand
CAGGGGGAATGCAAAAAAAAGTCAATCTGAGAGATCTAGTAATTGCTATGACAGCTACTAGCGTCTCTACTCCTTCAACTACAATATTTAAGGAACTTAATTTTTCTCCCTGTGCGGACTTTGAATTACTTCGGAATGCTGTAATGATTGCTGAGACAAAAAAAAGAAAAACGCATGTAGGGGGAATTTATTCCTCTGATACATTTTATGATGAAAGATCAGATCTTACTAAAGAGCTTACAAGACACGGTGTTCTAGCAGTCGAAATGGAAACAGCTGAGCTATATAACCTTGCATTGAGATATAAACGACGAGCGCTTTCAATTCTCACAATAAGTGACCATTTACAAACAGGAAAAGCCTTAAGCTCGAAAGATCGTGAAAGTAGTTTTAGTGATATGGTGGAAATAGCTCTTGAAGCTGCATTCCTGTAAATTAAAAATAGTTAGGAAATTTTGATGATTAAAGTAGCAATTATAGGGCTCGGAATTATGGGACGCAGAATGCTTCAGCACATGCGTATCCATGAAAAGTTTGAGCCTAACTATCTCTGGGATCCTGAAAAAAGCTCATGCCAAAAAGCTATCGAAATTGATCGTGAAGCTAAAATTATGAATAGCCCCGAGGAAGCAATCAATGCTGCGGACTTAGTTTATCTTGCTTGTCCACCGGAGGTACGAGAAGCGCATGCCATTAAAGCCGCACAAAAAGGTAAAGCTCTTTTTTTAGAAAAACCACTAGGTATAGACATCGATCACAGCAAGTCACTTATCAATAAACTTAAAGGCTTCAATGTTCCATTAGCAGTAAACTTTACGCAGGCAGCTGGCACCGCACTAAATGATTTGATCAAAGCCCAGTCCGATGGTGAGTTAGGAGAAATGATTGGAGTTGACATTATTGTTACTTATCCAAAGTGGCCAAGACAATGGCAAAAAGAAGCAGATTGGCTTAGATTTAATAAAGAAGGCGGAATGACTAGAGAGGTGATATCTCACTTTATATTTTTTTCTGAGCGGGTGCTCGGTTCGCTAGAATTGAAGTGGGCCAAGGTTATTTACCCCAAAGATAAGTTACTTTGCGAAACCGATGTGCTTGCACGACTTGAAACCAAAGATGGGAAATGTGTAAACCTTTTGGCCAGTGTGGGTGGGGCCCAGCCTGATAGGCAGGAGATGACAGTACGAGGTACAGCTAAAAGTCGAAGGATTTCTGAATTTTATAAAGACAGTGAAAGTGATGGCTTGGAATTCATTCCTTTAAGGGAAGAGTCAAAGGACCCTCGAGCGGCAAGTCTCAAAGCTCAATTAGACGATTTAGAAAGAGTGTATAATGGTCATCCAAACAAACTAGCTACGGTAGATGAAGCCCTAAGGGTTCAAGTTTTGATTGAAAGTATATTAGCATCTAATTAAAGCTCTGTTTAATATTCACACAGCTTTTTGTTTTGTACTAATTCCAAATTAACTCGATCAACCAATATTGACTCATGAGCCAGCGATTTATAACCTTAATATAAAAATATTTTGGGAGATTTTATGAACTTTAAAGAAATTATAGTTACATCGACCGATGGAATAACAAAAATAACTCTTAATAGACCTGATAAATTAAATGCTTGGACCACGTTAATGGGGAATGAAGTTAAGAAAGCTATTGAAATAGCAGGACAAGATAAAGAGTGTAGATGTATTGTGGTCACTGGATCAGGCAGGGGGTTTTGTGCAGGCGCCGATATGGGTAACCTTAAAGATATATCTGATGGAGATATCGAAAAAGAGATTGAAGTCGATATCAAGATAAAACCATACCAAGCAGACAAAAACTTAGGGCCTCAGATTTTGGAAAACTTCGAAGGACGCTTTGCTTATATGTATAATTGTCCTAAGCCCATAATTGCAATGATCAATGGAGCTTGTGCAGGCATCGGTCTTATATTTACGTTATACGCAGATTTGCGATTTACAACTAATGAAGCCAAATTCACCACCGCTTTTGCTTCGAGAGGCTTAATTGCGGAACATGGTATTGCCTGGTTATTACCACGACTAATCGGAGAAGCTAAAGCTTTGGACCTTTTACTGTCCGCTAGAATTTTCAAAGGAGCCGAGGCTGAGAGTTTAGGGTTAGTGAATAAAAGCCTTCCTACAGAGGAGCTGGAAACTTTTGTTAACAATTACGCAAAGCATATAGCTGAAAGAGTGTCGCCTAGATCAATAACAATTATGAAAAGGCAAATAAGAGCAGGTTATAGTCAGACATTTTCGAAGTCTTTGGAAATTGCTGATAAAGAAATGTTTTTAAGTTTTGAACGAGATGATTTTAAAGAGGGCGTTGAAAGTTTTGTGGAAAATCGGGCCCCCCAATTTAGAGGAGTTGGGAAGTAGTATTCAATAGACCTGTTAAGAAAATATTTCCAATTTTAAACAGCACTGCTTTTTCGTAATTTAAATGAGAAAAATAATGTTACTAAAATTGTAAAAAATAAAATGCCAATCAATGGTAAAGGCGAAACAAAGTCCGCGATTATATAACCTGTTGCATATGCCAAGATACCCCCAATCATAACCTGTATAGTTGCACCTAAGCCAGATGCACTACCTGCCAATTTGGGATTTACGGAAACAATTCCTGCCGCAGCATTTGGAACAATCAGGCCTTGACCTAAGCCAACCAAAAACATAGGAGTAAAAAAACTAAGGGGGCCAAAAGTAAAATTTAAATAAAGAAGTGCTTGCAATGCCGGCCCTGTAAGGGCAACAAAACACCCCCAAAGCATAAACCTGTTTGGTCCTATTTGCATAGCAAAGAGACCCGTGAGAAAATTTCCTAAGAAAAATCCGAGCCCCAGAATGGCAAACAAGTATCCTTGAACAGATGGTGCTAACTCAAAATATTCTGCCGATATTACTGGTGCTCCGGTCAAAAAGCTAAAATAAGAGCCTACTGAAAAGCCCATTACTATAACGTAAAACCAAAAATCTTTATTTAAAAACAACTCTTTGTAATCATCACTCAATTTTGCCCTAGATATCTCATTTTTGTTAAGAGTTTCTTTCTGATCAAACCAAATTAGTAGTAGAGAAATAATCCCCATCAAATACATTAATCTCAAACTATAACGCCAGTTAAGTTGTTCTTCTAAAATCCCACCTAAAGCAGGAGCTAACATTGGCATTATTGTCATAGCCATCGTTACATAGCCAATCATCGAAGCTGCATGTTCCATTGGCACAATGTCTCTTATTACTGCTCGTCCTAAAACAAAGCCGGCAGCAACTCCAGCTTGGAGCATTCTAAAGAACAAAAACAAATAAAAATTTGTGGTTATTTCGCATATTAAAGTTGAAACGGTAAATAAAAGAAACGCCGCTATCATCGTTGGCTTTCTTCCAATCCTGTCCGATACTGGGCCTATAATTAGCTGAAAAAAAGCTAACGACAAAAAGTACCCTGAAATAAAGATTTGCATAGTTCCGTAATCTACATCAAAATCTTTAGCCATACTCGGTAAACTAGGCAGGAATATACTCATATTCATAGCCGAAACCCCAGCTAGAATAGCTAGAGTAGAAATGTGGGGAGGAGAGCTACGATCCAAAAAATGGCTCTGGCTCATGTAAAGGTTTTTAGCTGACAAACTTGTATGCTCGTATTTTATTTATTTACCTTTATTTGAATTGAGAGCGCTTGTAAAGGAGTTCAAAATTTGAATTTAAAGTTAAATTCGCCATACGGTAACACCGCCTTGTCTGTCTAGAGCTACAATTGCTCTGTCATCAGGCCGCCAATACAACTCAGCAACAGTGTCAGCAACTTGACCGACGCCTAATTTTGCTTCGGTATTATTCGGCTTAATTTCCCATAAACAAATAGTTCACAGTTTGCTTTTAAGTTTTTGACTTACGAGTAAGCAATAATAAACAAAATTCTGGGACTAATCTTCACACTTAATAATAGCAATTCTTCTTGTAAGATCTCTGAGTACCGCGGTCTTAGCGAAGGGTTTTATAGATCTCCATTTTCTTGCCTCCTCAAGGGTCCGACCACAGCCTTTAAACCAACCATTTTTCCCAGAAAACTGGCATACATCTATACAGGGGCTATTTTTACGTTTCATTATTTCTTATCTGTTATTACTGCGTCATTTTATTTTATTTTGTTCTTAGTCTAGCCAATCATAATTCTCTTTTACAATAATTATAGTTGGACTGTTATTTAATAAAGCCATTTTGAAAGCTTCTACAAATAGTTCCTTATTGTCAGCATAAACTGAATTGCAATGGCAGGCCTCAGCGAGCTTAACAAAGTCAGGATTAAGTCCTTCTACCCCTACCAGATCGATATTCATTATTTTCATATCATCTTGAATCTGTTTGTAACCTCCATTCTCCCATATGATAATTGGAAGAGATAAGTTTTGTTCTTTTGCAGTAAGGAGCTCTGGCATAGAAAACATAAATCCTCCATCCCCAACTAAAACGGCTACGGGTGTCATAGGCAGTGCCATCTTTGCTCCAATCGCGTTAGGCAGAGCGTTACCAAGGGCACAGAACCCAACCGGATGAAGCCACTTTCTTGCTTCAGGAATATTAAAATCAAAAACACCCGTGTAAGATAATTGGCAAGCGTCTGTTGAAAATATTGTTTCTGAAGGGGCAATTGCCCGCAATATTGTTAAAAGTTTCTTATGTCTTTTCTCGCTTTTTGTTAGGTTTGCCTCTATCTTTCTTTTTATCTCAACAACCGAATTCCTAACGCTTTCCAGCTGTTCGAGAGAGACAGAATTATTTAGTTTATCGTTTAGCTTCTTGACTGTTTCTTTCGCATCGCCTACAAGTCCTACAGTTGCCTGATAATTATCATTTATCTTCTTGTTATCTATATCTACTCTTACTATTTTTCCATTGATTGAGTATTTTCCAACGTAGTTATCGGTTTCCGCCATTTCAGTGCCTATAGCTAGGATTAGATCAGCTTTTGATAGATATTCTCTAGCCTCAGCCCTAACCGTACCCCCTGAAATCACAAGTGGGTGGCTATCATTAATCACACCTTTCCCAGCTGTTGTGGTAACCACTACGGCTCCAAGATTATCCACCAATTTGCTAACTTCCTCTCCAGCGTCACAGGACCCTCCGCCCAATATACATACGATTTTTTTGCTTTCATTTATTAGATTTATCGCTTTCAATAAATCGTCTTCATGAGCCTTGGGACAAGCTGGAATCTGGATTGGTTCCCAATTGGTGTTAACTGGTTTTGCCTGAATATCAATTGGTATAGAAATATGTACAGGTCTAGGTCGTTTACTTCGAAAAATGGTAAAGGCTCGGGCTAATAGGACCGGCACATCACTAGGTGTTTTAACGGTTTCTGAAAAAGCTGTAAGAGGTTCTGTAACCTTTTTTTGTTCTTTTATTTCATGTAAGACACCCTGCCCCTTTCCTAGGCTTTTAGTTTCAGGTTCTGCTGAAATCAAAAGCATTGGCAAAGAGTCAGCATAGCACTGACCTAATGCAGTGGATGCATTTGTTACGCCTGGGCCAGATATAACTAGTGCTACACCAACATCACCGGTCGCTCTTGCCCAACCTTCTGCCATAAATCCAGCCCCTTGCTCATTTCTAGCTTGGACATGCTTTATTTTATTGAGAACTCCGACATCATTGGTTAAGGCACGGCAAAAATCAAGAGTATGAACACCGGGAATACCAAAAATCGTTGTTATGCCATACTTCGATAAAAGCTCAATCGTTGCCTCAGCACAGCTTTTTGTCATAAATCATCTCACTCCATATCATATCAAAAATAGACTAGATTATATTTTTAAAATAATAAATTCTAAAAAATTTAGGTATCTGTCATTATGGATTTACAAATTCAATAAGGTTGTTTTTTGACAGAGGATAAAACTAATAAGTATGGTAAAAAAAGCTGGGCGTTTATTTCACTTCTTATGAGTGCAACTGGTATTCTTACCTATTTTTTTTTGACAACTGTAGCTTTGGGTCAAATAAAAGTTGTTGATGCTGATACTATTATTTTAAATAAGGAAAAAATTCGTCTTCATGGAATTGATGCCCCTGAATCAGAACAATATTGTTATGTTAATAAGGAAGCTTGGCCATGTGGGAAACAAGCAACTGAATATTTAAAGAAGCTATTGGAGGGAGTCTCTATACCATCATTGCATTGTGATATATCTTCGAAAGATCGCTATGGTCGGTCAATAGGTGTATGCTACATTGGAGATAAAAACATCAACAGCAATTTGGTAGAAAATGGCTGGGCTTTAGCGTACATAGAGTATTCGAGGGATTACATTCCAAATGAGAAGTTAGCATCAAAAAGAAAAATTGGCGTTTGGCAGGGTGACTT
>CACHJY010000043.1 GCA_902580265.1 uncultured Alphaproteobacteria bacterium | reverse complement strand
ATCTTGAGGAAAATAATGTTGATTTTACAGATTGGGGTGACATCGGAGTTTCAGGTTGGCACCAAATATTTTTTTATGATCCTGATGGAAATATTATTGAGGTTCACCAAAAAATATAGTTTTAGTTAACTCTCTCCACTCGTACAAAAGGCAATATTCTAAATATTATGATCTTGGTAATGGTCGCCTATGCTTTAATCATTGATATAAAGTTTCTATTTAATTATAAATGGATTTGCTGTGGATGTTTCATGGCTAATCCATACTGACTTTGTTTCTAGAAATTCTTTTATACACTCTTGCCCACTTTCACGACCTTGACCTGATCTTTTGTAGCCTCCAAAAGGAGACATATAACTCACTGCTCTATAGGTGTTAACCCAAATGGTGCCAGCTTTTAGCTTGTCGGTCATTCTAAGAGCTCTACCTATATTGCTTGTCCAAACGCCCGCAGCAAGGCCAAAAAGAATATCATTGCCAATCTTGATAGCTTCCGCTTCATCTTTAAAGCGAATAATTGATAGAACTGGCCCGAATACTTCTTCTTGAGCAATTCTCATATTGTTTTTTACATCAGTAAAAATTGTTGGTTCTACAAATCTGTTTCCTTTTGAACCAGGTCCATTATATTTGTTTCCTCCTAAGACACATGTAGCGCCCTCAGTTTTTGCTATATTGATATAATCAATAATCTTTTTGAACTGTGGTTCAGTAGTTACCGGTCCAACATTAGTAGTTTCTTTCATTGGGTCGCCAATTGAGGCCTCTTTGGCAACTGATACTAATTTGGAAACAAATTCGTCATGTATGTCTTCATGGAGAAGTAGTCTTGAGCCAGCTATACACGTTTGGCCGGTAGCGGCAAAGATGCCTGAAATCACTCCCATAACCGCAGCATCCATGTCAGCGTCATTAAAAACGATGTTTGGAGATTTTCCTCCCAATTCTAATGTTACAGGCATAATTTTTTTCGCTGCACTTTCATATATTTTTTGCCCTGAAACATCTGACCCAGTGAATGCGATCTTGCTCACATCTTTATGATCGACTAAAGGTTGTCCTACCTCTAGGCCATATCCAGTTACACAATTAATAACTCCATTAGGGAAACCTGCCTCTTCAACCAGGTTCATAAACTCAAGAGTTGAAGCAGACGTGAATTCGCTTGGTTTTATAACTGCTGTGTTTCCTGCTGCTAGTGCAGGAGCCAACTTCCAGGCTAGTAAAAGGAGAGGGGAGTTCCATGGAGTAATAAGTCCAACTACCCCGAAAGGCTCGAATTTAGTGTAGTTTAGCATTCCTGGCTTATCGATAGGAATTACGGACCCTTCAACCTTATCGGCTAGACCCCCAAAATACCTGTACCACTCTGCAAGATACTTTGTTTGCGCCCCCATTTCAGCAAAAAGTTTTCCATTATCTTTTACCTCTATTTCACCAAGCCTCGGTGCTTCTCTTTCAATAAGTTCTGCTAGCTGAACTAAGATTTTTCCTCTCTCAGTTGGTTTCATAGGTTCCCAATGGTCTTCAAAAGCATTCTTAGCTGATAATACTGCAAGATTCACATCTTCTCCATTACCTCTAGCAATCTCTGCCCATATCTCTCCACTATATGGATTGTCAGATTCAAAATAATTTCCTGAAGAAGGTTTTTGCCAATTACCGTTTATATATAGGTCATATTTCTTCATATTTCCCCCCGACTAAGATTAAGGCTCATACTTTTTAAATATTTATCTAGGCCCAGTTTATTTCTGTATAGAATCTTAATCAAACTAATAATGTAGAACTAAGGACAAAAATATTTTTAGCAAAAAATGCTGGATTGGATTTAATATTTTCTGATGGACTGAATTTAATTATATACTTTTATGTATTAACTTAGCATTAATCTAGTTTGAATTAATTAAATTTAAAGGTTTATAAAAACTGAAAGTAAAAGGAGCCACTTATGAAGCAGCCTCACAAAAATCCAAATACTAAGCCACTTATCATTACTAATTTAATTTTTTTAGTTTTCTTTATTATTGTCGTGGTTTCAGGGATGTAAATGATTTACGTTATTTAATGATAAGTTTGCGGTTTTTAGCCAAGTAGGCTAGTTGCTTTTGAATTTGAATAAAATTGAGATTACAAAATAGGGAAAGAATTTTATGAAACATTGTTCTCAGGTGCTTAAATTAAAAATCTTGCAGTCAACCTTTCTTATGCTTTCTCTGACTTTTGCCTTTCTAGCCGGGTGTTCCAATTCAAATATGGAAAACGTTGTTTCAAAAAATTTATCTTTTGAGCTACTTGAATACTTTGATGGTGAGACAACGGCTTGGGGTTTAGTCGTTGATAGATTTGGAAATTTGCAGAGGACATTCAAAGTAAAGCTCAACGGAGAAAGAGACAACAAACAATTAATACTTAAGGAATACTTCACTTACAATGATGGAGAAAAAGAGTATAGAGAGTGGGTTATAACAAAAACAGAAACTGGTTACTATGAAGGTAAATCAAAAGATACAATCGGAATTGCAAGGGGTAAACAAGTTGGTAATACCATGAGGATGGTTTATGACACCACGATCAGTATTGGGGAAACTAATATAACAGTATCCTTTGATGATCGATTTGTTAAAGCTGATAAGAAAGTAGTTATAAATAGAGCTGAAGTTTTTAAATGGGGAATAAAAATAGCTGATGTTACAATATTTTTTTCGAAGTAAGATTGACGCTATTTCATACGCTAGATTTGAAAGTTAAATCAACGTGAGCTGGGTTTTAATTACAGCAATCGCGAGTTTGTCGCAGACACTTCGTAGCGTGTTTCAAAAGAATTTAATTGAAGATGTAGGAGTGTTGGTATCAGCTTATTCTCGATTTATATTTGCTCTACCCATCGTTGTTCTGCTAGCTGTTATTTTTTTAGGTACCCAAGAATTCGTGATACTAAAAAATCTTTCCTTAACGACATGGTTTTTTTTAATTGCCGCAAGCATTTGCCAAATTTTGTTTACAATTATTCTTATAAAATTATTTACCCTACGATCATTTGCTATAGGTGTTGCATTTTCCAAAACTGAAGTAATACAAACCACTATATTAGAAATAATTATTATAGGGTTTATTCTCACCTCAAATGTTTTGTTAGCTATAATTACAGGCTTTATCGGGATGTTATTCATGTCTAAGCAAAAACTTATAGGGAATATGGGCTATAATCGGTTGTTTTTGTATCAGGTAACTTTGGGAGTATCCTGTGGTATTTTTTTAGGCCTGAGTTCTGTTTTGTACAAAGTAGCGCTTGATAGTGTAACTTTAAGCTTCATCTATAAAAAAGTTTTGGTCTTGTCATGCTTGGCCTTGGCTTTTCAATCGGTCATATTTGGAATATATATCGTTGCCATTGAGGGAAAGCAGAACGCTCTGAAGTTAATGTTAATATGGAAAAAGGGCTTGCCAGTTGGTTTTTTTGGATGCGCAGCAACTTTTTGTTGGTTTTATGCTTTTTCTCTTGTTGATGCAACTCTTGTCCGAGCTGTTGGACAACTAGAAATAGTCTTTTCCGTTTTGATATCATATATTTTTTATAAAGAAAAAATATCAGGGTTTGAATTAATTGGTATGAGCTTAATTACAATATCAATATTGGCTTTGTTAGGCCTTCCAAGTATTTAATTAAGTAGAGAATAGGTTACATGTTCCTAAGGTTAATATTTTTTGAATTAATTTTATTCATATTTTTGTATATATTTTTCAGGTTTTTCATAGACGCACGGTATTTTGGCTTTTGTATGAAAGTCTTGATAGCTGTCGCTATACTATTGATAGGCTCGCAAACAGCAATTTTAATTTTTCTAAGTAGGATTTAACTATTTGAGCTGCTTGATTATATTTGCGATAACGTTAGCTCTTTTAGCAATACTGTCGATATATAAATGTTCATTTAGGGTATGATAACCGTCACCCAATGTGCCTAACCCATCTATTGTCGATATCCCTAAAGCTCCGCTGAAGTTTCCATCCGACCCACCTCCCATACTACCATGTGAAAATGGAAGACCAAGATCTTCACAAATGCTTTTTGTGATGCCTAAAAGGTTTAATGTTCCCTCATTTGGTTCCCATACGGGTCTTACTACCCCTTGTTCAACAGTGAACTTTATACCTTCTATATCTCTAGTGAGACCAAGTATGGTCGAAGAGCCTTCGTCAAGGTTCTTTTGTTCTTTTGCCATAGATATTACTTCCGCTATGCACTCTGAGCTAACACAGTTTACCCACTGACCTCCCTTTATAACGCCTACAGAAAATGTTCTATCATCATTTGACAAATCTTCTATCTCCATGATCTTTTTAGCCATCTCCTTCACAGCCGACTTGCCTGCCTTAGGATCTATTCCTGCATGGAATGGTACACCTTGTGTCTTTAAATTAAATCGTGCAATGGCATATCTACCTGAAACATATCCACCATCGGGAAGACCTGGCTCAGGGACTAAAACATACTTTGACCTTAGAGACTCAGACTCAATAAGACTTCTGGTGCTGGGTGACCCAATTTCTTCATCTGATGTAATTAAAATCGTAATTTTCAGGTTAGGTAAATCTCGTTCTCTCATAAGCATTTTTACTGCTTCCATTGCTATAAGATTTCCACTTTTCATATCGAAAATCCCTGGGCCAAAGCACTTGCTACCATCGACCCTGAAAGGAAACTTTTTTAAGGTTCCAATTGGATGAACGGTATCCATGTGACCCATTAAAAGTATACCAGGGGAATTTAAATTTTCTGGGGTCTCATTGAAAGTTGCTCTTAAGCAATCACCTAGATTTTGTTTGCCTGGGACTCTTTCAAGTCGTCCACCCATCTCTGCAAGAAAATTAGAGCACAAATCCATCATTCTATTTACCGCATCTCTATCGAAGGTAGGACTCTCGACCTCAACCCAGTCCTGCAGAGTGCTTAAGATTTTTTTTGTATCAAAGGTATATTCTTTTACTTCTGTCATGATGTTAGCTAGTTACAAGAAACAGTTCCCGAAAGAGAATTATGGCCTCCTGCAGTACTTACCGCTGTTCCTAAATTAACCACTGTGTAAGCTGAGCCACATGCACTTAAAGCTTTCTTGTCCCAGGAGTTTTTAAGTTGCTTTGCAGTGCCGTCTTTTATAGCTACTGTGATTGTCCTTTCAGGGTTTCCAGAAAACATTCTCATTAGGCTATTTGACCCATTACCACTCGAGCAAGATGAAATAAGTATACCTATTGCTGCCACTGTCCCTAGTTTAAATATTTTTGAAATCATTATACCCTCCTTAAAAAATATTATAGTCCGATAACAAAAATAAGATTTTGTTCCCGTGTAAAGTTTATGATTCTTTTTCTATTTCCACAATGTTAATTCTCAAATCTTTAAATTGAACGCCAGTAGCGAGAGTTTTATCAACTAAAGCGAGAAAGCTGCCTACCCGTTGGTGCCAATCGGTTGCCTTTAAAAGTGCATCTTCGTCATGCTCTTCATCAATCTCCAATGAAATTTGTGATTTTATAACGATCTTTTTCATATCATTACTCTATGAACTTAATACTTTGAAGTTTATTCCTGACTTCATTAGAGATAACCTCGGATTTTTTTTCTTTAAAGTTGTAGTTGACATAAATTGCCTCACCCTTAGCACAAAGTCTATTGGTTTGGTATATTTGTTCTTTTATAGTGAACGAGGAATTTCCAATTTTTTCAATCCCAGTTTTTATCTCTACATTCTCTGCTAAATAAAGCTGATCTACATACTCAACTGTAACTTTTACTAATGCGAGTCTCCAGTTTACAAAGTCTAGTTTCGGAGAAAAAATTTTAAAAATTTCTCTCCTACCTGCCTCAAACCAAATAGGTATATATACGTTGTTAATGTGGCCTACACCATCGGTCTCTGAAACCCGGGGGACAATATTTGTAAAAATCAATTTTTATAAAACCTTTGAAAGTTAATGTTGATAAGTGTATCGACAAAATCGTATAGTTAAAAGCCCTCTATTAATAATTAAGCAAAGAACTGTATTAAGAATGTTTGTTCATCTTAAAACTAAAACAATCTACTCGCTCTTAGAAGGAGCTATTTTTGCAAAGGCATTGGCTGACCGATGCTGTGAATTTAAAATGCCAGCCGTTGGAATTGCTGATAGAGGAAATTTGTTTGGTGCTTTAGAGTTTTCAGAAGTGTTATCAGATAACGGAATACAACCTATTATAGGATGCCAATTACCGATTAGCCCAAGAGAAACCGATGTAAAAAAATTGAGACCAACTGACCAGATTAGCATGCTTTTGTTAGCAAAGAATGAAGTTGGATATCGTAATTTGATGGAGCTTTCGAGTAAGTTCTTTCTACAAGATGCTTATCGGTTTGAGGGTATGAGTATTGGGGAAATTGATAAATTTTCCGAGGGTTTGATTTGTCTATCGGGTGGTGATGAGAGCCCAATCAACAATCTTCTGAGAGATAACAAAATTAAAGAGGCGGAGAAGCTTTTGCTTCACTTTAAAAGAACATTCGGTGATCGATTTTATATAGAGATGAACCGCCATCCGCTAGCAGACAATTAT
>CACHJY010000042.1 GCA_902580265.1 uncultured Alphaproteobacteria bacterium | reverse complement strand
AGTCCGTTTCATTAGTCAGAAATGAAAATTTTAGAATGGATAATGCTAGAGATCCCTGGCTTGAGAATGAAATGCCTGATCTTTACATGACTATGATTGAAACAGCCGAAACAGTAGCAGATCGATATGGAATATCTCGTGAAAGACAAGATGAATACGCGTTACAGTCACAAATGCGAACAGCACATGCCCAAAGAAATGGATTTATGGATGATGAGATTGTGCCTCTTAAGTCAACAATGAAGTATTACGATAAAGAAAATAAAACTGAGACTTATCATGAGGTGAACTTAATTAAAGATGAGGGGAACCGACCTGATACAAGTTTGGAGGGCTTAGGTGCGCTCAAACCGGTTTTTAAAGATGGCATTCACATAAGTAAGGGAAGTCACATAACTGCAGGGAATGCTTCTCAATTGTCAGACGGAGCATCTGCAAGTATTTTGATGGAGTCAAAAGAGGCTGAACGGAGGGGTTTAAGCCCACTAGGAGTTTATAGAGGTATGGCTGTTGCCGGTTGTGATCCTGATGAAATGGGAATAGGCCCGGTATATGCGGTACCAAAGCTTCTGAAAAATAATGGATTAAAAATGGACGACATTGATCTCTGGGAGCTGAATGAAGCGTTCGCAAGTCAAGTGATTTACTGCAGAGATAGGTTAGGAATTCCTAATGAAATTTTAAATGTAAATGGAGGAGGAATATCTATTGGCCATCCATTTGGCATGTCAGGTGCTCGGCTAGTGGGGCACGCATTAATTGAGGGGAAACGTCGAAATGCAAAGCTTGTTGTTTGTACTATGTGTGTCGGAGGCGGGATGGGTTCAGCCGGACTGTTTGAGGTTTTGTAATTGCTTAAAGTAAGGTTTCCACAAGACTTAAAAAAATTTGAAAATTATGATTTGGGTTACAGTGATTGGTTATTAATTGATCAAGAACTTATTAACGCTTTTGCAAAACTTTCAGGTGATGATCAATGGATACACGTTGACATTGATAGAGCATTCAAAGAAATGCCAGCTGGAAAAACAATTGCTCATGGTTTATTAAGTCTTTGCATCGCTCCCAGTTTAGGAAAAAATAAAATTCATATCGATAATTTAAAGCACACTCTTAACTATGGTATTGATAAAGTACGATTTATTTCGCCAGTAAAAGTTGGTTCATTTATAAGGCTAAAGTCAAAAATCGTGGAGGTGACAATTCGTGATAACAACACTGTTCTTGTAAGAATTGAGAGAATGATGGAAATCAAGGGATTTAAAAAGTTAGCTATGTATGCCGAAACATTATCGTTAATGTATTCGGGTGATTCAATTAGCTGAAATTTTTTTTACAAAGCTTCCGAGAGACTCTTGCAAACCTTCGTTATTTAAATGAAACCTATCTATTTCCATGTCCCAGTCCATCTCTTTAAACTGGTCTTTATTGTCAGCAAACCATGGTTCTGATCTATATTCTATTTCTTCATCATCACAAATTTTTGCAGTGACCAACCATGATTTGAAGTCAATATCCTGTAGATTGTTTATCAGCTCTTTACACATGTTGCTGTTTCTATCCATAAAATATCCGAAAAGAACAGCTCTAGTTCTATGGTCTGTATTTGTTTTCCCCATCGGTATCGGATCCAATTCAAGAGCGCTCTCTAAAAGCTCTATTCCTCTCTCTGTTGAACCCGTTCTGGATAGAATCTCTCCATAAACTGATAAGACTCTAGGGTCATTTGGTACCATTTTAAATGAGGTACGCGCATGTCTTTCTCCGGCTTTGAAATCATGATTACTTAATGCAACCTCTGCTAGCATTCTATGGACTTCAAAATCGTTGTCATTTAACTGTTGAGCCCTCTCTATGCACTGCATTAAATTATCCCACCATTCCTCCATGTCACCTTCCAAATAGTCACGTCCCATTGCTTGGCCTATAGCGCAAGCCTTCCAAGCATATGCCTGACCATTATTATTATCGGCTTGGATCGCTTCATTAAAGGAATCGATAGCTTCAAGACAAGACTCTCGTTTAAATTTGTGGTGCAACACTTTTCCTCTTAATAACAATTCATATGATGTAAGATTTTCTGTGGGCTTGCGATTGGCCCGTTCAAGGCTTGAAATCTCAATCTCTCCTAAAAGTGCCAATGATATTTTCCTTACAATTTCGTCTTGTACATCAAAAATGTCTTCTAAGATACGATCATATTTATTGTTCCAAAGAGCATTTCCGTCAGTTGCGTCAGATAGTTCAACAGAAATTCTAACTCGCTTACCGGATGTACGAATGCTCCCTGAAACTGCATAATCTACTCCAAATTTTTTACAAAAATCTCTTATACTACTGGTTGCATCACGAAATTCGAAACAAGACTGTCTAGATAAGACCTCAAGTTCTCGTATTCGTGAAAACTCTGTAATTAAATCTTCAACAACACCATCAACTAAATAACCGCTATCTTCATCATTGTTCATATTATCAAAAGGTAAAACTGCTAATTTTGGCTTATAACTTTTAACTGCCCCTTGGGCGTCTTTTTCCTTAAGTGCATCGGTCTTAGAAATTTTTTCGCCAGAGGGGGAGATTCCATATACTTGAAAGGCCTCATCAATATTCTTTAAGGATTTTGTTCCAGCGTCTTCAATAGTAAAACTTATTCTTTTATTAACCTGGTCTTGTACAGCTGTTGAGAGAAGAATTTGTCCTGGGGAACAAGCAGTCTCAAGTCTAGCCGCAATGTTTACGCCGTTACCATAGACATTATCTCCTTCTATTATAACATCATCGAGATGTATGCCAACTCTCCAGTCAAGCTGAGATTCTTCAGGAAGTGTATTATTTCTGTCATTGATAGCTTTTTGAAAACCTATTGCGGCATTCACACATTCAACAGGACTTTCAAACTCCGCTATCACTGAGTCACCTGCTGTATAGAAAATTCTTCCTCCAAATTCCTTTATCTGTGGGTCAATTATAGATCTGCAGGCTTTTAGGTTTTCAAGTGTTAGTTCTTCATTCTCATCCATTCTTTTGCTGAATCCGACACAATCGGTAGCAAGAATGGTTGTTAATTTGCGTTTAACTTTTGACATTTTTTATTACAGAAAGTTCTGATTTAAATGGGCAACCTAGTGCCCATCCAAACCTTAGTGTAAAACGAACAAATGATCAAAAGCTATAAAAAAATTAGTTTCCCTCGTTCGTTCCTTCAAAGTCAGACATGGGCGGACACGTACAAATTAGATTTCTATCCCCATGGACGTTATCAATTCTATTTACGGGCGGCCAATACTTATCTACACGGAAGGAACCAGGAGGAAAACAAGCTTGTTCCCTAGTATATGGTCTGTTCCACTCTCCAACCAAATCTTCAACTGTATGAGGAGCGTTTTTCAAAGGATTATTATCTGGATCGATTCGACCCTCTTTAATATCCTTTGCTTCATGGAAAATCGCTATCATAGCGTCACAAAATCTATCAAGTTCTGCTTTGGTTTCACTCTCTGTTGGTTCAATCATAAGTGTTCCTGCAACTGGAAAACTCATGGTTGGTGCATGAAAACCACAATCAACTAATCTCTTTGAAATGTCATCAACAGTAACACCAGTATCTTTAGTCAGGGGTCTAATGTCTACGATACATTCATGTGCAATTCTTCCATCGGGACCAGTATAAAGAATGGGATAAAACTCTCCTAATTTTTTTGCAATATAATTGGCATTCAAAATGGCTACTCTTGTAGCTTGCGTGAGACCTGTTCCGCCCATCATTAAACAGTAAGCCCATGAAATAGTTAATATTGAACCTGATCCAAATGGAGCAGCAGATACAGCTCCCCCGTCATTATCCTCAACTGGATTGCCTGGAAGAAATGGAGTTAAATGATCTTTGACCGCTATCGGTCCCATTCCTGGTCCACCACCACCATGTGGGATCGCGAAAGTTTTATGAAGATTTAAATGGCTTACATCAGCGCCAATCTCGCCTGGTTTAACCAGTCCAACCATTGCATTTAGATTTGCACCATCAAGATAAACCTGACCACCAAATTTATGGGTAATTGCGCAAATTTTTGAAACATTAACCTCAAACACGCCATGTGTTGAAGGGTAGGTAATCATGCAACATGACAGCTTATCTTTATATTCCTTAGCTTTACTTTCGAAGTCTTTTATATCAACGTCCCCATTATCTGATGTATTTACTGGAACAACCTGTAATCCAGCCATCTGTGCTGAAGCCGGATTTGTGCCATGTGCCGACATGGGAATTAAACAAATGTCTCTGTTATTATCTCCCCGTGATTTATGGTATCGCCCAATTGTAAGCAGTCCAGCGTACTCTCCCTGGGCTCCTGAATTAGACTGCATCGATATAGAGTCATATCCGGTCACGTCACACAACATTTTAGACAAGTTATCTATCATTATGTTATAGCCTAAGGTTTGTTCCTTAGGAGCATATGGGTGGACTTGAGAAAACTCGGGCCAAGACAGAGGGAGCATTTCTGCAACCGCATTGAGTTTCATAGTACATGAGCCAAGTGGTATCATAGATCTATCAAGAGCTATATCTCTGTCAACAAGACGGCGCATGTATCTTGTCATCTCACTCTCCGCTCTATTCATATGAAATATAGGATGTGTAAGGAAATCAGTAAGTCTGTATAAATCGTTCGGAATTCGATAACCTGAAGTTAAGTCTTTATCTTTTCGTTTTATACCAAATGATCTCCATACTGCCTCAATAATAGCTGGCCTAGTTCTCTCATCCAATGATATTCCAATTCTTGAATTGCCTATCTTCCTAAGATTAATTCCTTCACTAATCGCTGATTTGAGGATTACATTTTGCATAGGGCCAACGTCTATCGTAATCGTATCAAAAAAATGTTTTTGTTCCACATTGAACCCATGTGCCTCCAATCCCTTGGCTAATCTAACGGTTTTTCGGTGAATCCTTTGCGCAATAGCTCTTAACCCATCGGGACCATGCATTACAGCATAAAAAGATGCCATTACCGCTAGAAGAGCTTGCGCCGTACACACATTACTAGTAGCCTTTTCACGTCTAATATGTTGTTCCCTTGTCTGTAGAGCCAATCGATACGCTTTATTGCCTCTACTATCTATGGAAACACCTACAATTCTACCAGGAAGAAAGCGCTTGTAAGTTTCTTTGGTAGCCATATATGCGGCATGGGGCCCTCCAAATCCCTGCGGAACACCAAATCTTTGTGTTGATCCCACTGCAATGTCGGCCCCCATTGAACCTGGTTCTTTCAGTAAAGTTAATGACATGGGGTCTGCTGAAATCGTAACAAGAGCACCCTTCTCGTGCAGTTTATCAGTTACGCTTGTAAAGTCTCTAAGTGTACCAAAAGTTCCAGGATATTGAAATATTGCTCCAAAACAATCTTCATAATTAATGTCTTTACCCGGATCACCAATAATTATGTTTAACCCGAGTGGTTGTGCTCTTGTCTTCAGGACTTCGATATTTTGTGGGTGACATTCTTGGTCAACAAAAAAATTGATGGACTTGTTTTTAGTTATCCTTTTTGCCATAGTCATTGCCTCTGCACACGCAGTGGCTTCATCGAGTAAAGACGCGTTTGCTATTTCCAGTCCAGTTAGGTCACTGATCATTGTTTGAAAATTAAGAAGAGCTTCTAAACGTCCTTGGGAAATCTCTGGCTGATAGGGGGTATAGGAAGTGTACCAGGCAGGGTTCTCTAAAACATTTCTTTGAATTGCAGGGGGGGTTATAGTTCCGTGATATCCTTGACCGATTAAGCTCATCATTTTTTTATTCTTTAACGCTGTTTCTCTTAGATGGAAAAGCATCTCTCGTTCAGATTTTGGCTTATCCCAATCAAGCAATTTTTTCTGTCTTATGGATGGAGGAATTGTTTGATCAATTAATTGATTAATACTATCCAGACCAAGAAGCTTAAGCATTTTTTCCATCTCTTGAGGCGATGGACCTATGTGCCTCCTATTAGCAAAATCGTAAGGTAGATACTCTGTTGGCTCAAAATTATTATTTTCAAAATTCATTTTTCCCCCTAATAATTTAGTTATTCGATATGTTTCTTGTATTCGTCTTCACTCATTAGGCCGTCAAGCTCTCCTTGATCTTTTAAGGACATTTTGAAAAACCAAGCTTCGCCGGTTGGATCGTTGTTAACCATAGATGGGTCATCCACTATTGCGTTATTGATATCTGTAATTTCACCGTCGAGAGGTGCCAAGATATCCGATGCTGCTTTTACGCTTTCGATAACAACTATTTCTTGCCCTTTGGTGACTGAAGTTTTTACATCTGGAAGTTCAATGAATACAATATCTCCCAATTGTTCCGCAGCATACTCTGTGATGCCAACCTTGACAGTATCCCCATCAGGCTCGAGCCATTCATGTTCTTCTGTGAATTTCATTTTACTATCTCCTTTTAATTTCTTTTAAAACTGGTTGTGACGAATGGTAAGTTTGTGAGTTTTATAGGAAAGAGTTTAGTGCGTAGTTCACCAAAAATGGGGGTGCCAATTTTGAATTTATTATGATTTAGGTATCCCATTGAAATGGGTCTTTCAAGAGAGGGTGAGTAGCCTCCAGATGTGATCATACCAATTTCATTCTTTCCACTATCATCACTAAACAGTTTAGTCCCAGATCTTAATGGAGCTTTCCCATCAGGGAAAAAAGCCTCTCTTTTGAAATAAGTGTGCTCTTCAAGTTGTTTTAAAATCTTTTCTTGCCCTACAAAACCTCCTTCTCGCTCTCCTCCGGTCCGTCTAACTTTTTGGATGGCCCATTCTAAACCGGCCTCAATAGGAGTAATTGTTTCATTTAAGTCCTGTCCATATAGGCAAAGCCCGCATTCCAGTCTTAGGGGTAT
>CACHJY010000041.1 GCA_902580265.1 uncultured Alphaproteobacteria bacterium | reverse complement strand
ATACCATCTGAGATTGGAGTCGAGCTTCTTTTATTTTCTATAGGTTTGAAAATCAAACCCTCATCACTGTTAAATGCCTCACTCTTTTTGGTATTCTTGGTGCACTCTTCTGTTGTTTTTTTAATTTTTTTGTTTCTCCTTAATCTTGGTGTAAGCCTAGAAATCAAAATACTCATCTGTGTAGCTTTCACCTTCTCCAGTACAATTATAGCGTCAAAGGCTCTCGAAAATCGAAATGAGCTAACAACTTTTCACGGCAGATTAGCGATATCTTTGCTAATATTTCAAGATATTTTAGCTCTCATAGTCCTGTTACTTACAAATGACACATCATGGACACCTTCAGCTCTTTACCTGCTTGCGTTACCCTTATTAATTCCAATATTAAAAATATTATTAGAAAAATTTAATCCAAGTGAAGAATTGGAGCTGATTGCTACAATCTTACTGGCTTTGTTATTAGGTTCAGCACTATTCAAATACGCTGGATTATCAGGAGAAATAGGTGCCCTCACTCTAGGTATGTTAATGGCAAACTATAAGTCTGCAAAACAACTGGGAGAAAGAATATGGACAATAAGAGAGATCTTATTAGTAGCATTTTTCTTTTCGCTCGGAATGAGCTTAGATCTAAATTTACAGATTATTCTAACCGCATTTTTAATAACAATCCTTATATTCATTAAATCGATTGTTTTATTTGGTCTTCTGTTGGCATTTAAGCTGAGAGCTTATACCGCGTTTTTAATAGTCATTTCGTTAGCAACTTACTCAGAATTTTCGTTGATACTTATATCGTCTTGGGAACAAAATGGACTTTTAAACTCGGAGATATTCTCCATTCTAACCTGCACTATATGCTTTAGCTTTGCATTAGGTGCTATTTTGAATAACTCAGTGCATGAGATTTTTGTCGTAATTGAGAAGTATTTAGTGAAATTTGAAAGACGTCAACATCATCCAGACGAGCAACCGCATACATGTGGTGGTGCTGATGTTATGGTTCTAGGAATGGGAAGAGTAGGTAGTGCGATTTTTGATAATTTGTCAGCTAACAATGTAAAAGTAGTAGGCTTTGACGCTGATACTAATCTCGTTAAGGAACGGTTAAAATTTGGGAAAAGGGTTACGTTTGCTGATGCAGAGGATCCAGGGTTTTGGTCAAAGCTAAGATTTGGCAAATTAAAAGCCATTATCCTAGCTTTACCAGAATTTCATGCCCAAAATTGGTCTACACAGCAAGCAAGGCGCTATGGTTTCAAGGGGAAAATAATTGTGCCGACACGATCTCAAGGCAATCCCGAGACACTGAAAATTTCAGGAGCTGATGAGATATATGATGCTTATCAAGCGACAGGTATTGGCGTTACTGAAATTTTTCTAAAAGACTAAACTGATTTAAATAAACTAAGGAATACCAAAATTTAATTTTAAGAGGTGAATTGATGGAGAAAAAGTTATTAACTATCTTTGGAGCAAGCGGTTTAGTTGGTTCAAGCATCTTAAGAGAGGCACTATATAGAGGGTATCATGTCAATGGCACACTTCGAGATATCGAGAAGCAAGATAGAATTACCAGATTAAAAAGCCTTCCTTCTGGAAATAATGCCAAATTTTTTTCGGCAGATATGGCAGATATTTCTTCACTAAATAATCCTCTCATTAATTCCGATGCAGCTATTATCTGTTGTCTTATACCCACATATAAAGGCTTTGACGGAACACCTGCGAGAGAGCTTGATGATGAAAGAGGCTATAATGAAATCATCAAGCCCACGGTGGATGGGTGCCTCAATATTCTTAAGATAGCAAAAGTAAATAACGTTAAGAATATCTTAATTTGTTCCTCTACTTCTAGTACAAACCCAATTCCTCCAGTTCCAGTAAAAAACGAGCTGGATCATTGGTCTGATGAGAAAGAGCAATGTAATTCAAAAAAGTATACATCAGCCGCTAAAACATATATGGAGAGAGCCGCGTTCAAATTTTGTAGTGAAAATAATTTGCGTCTGTCCGTTTTTTTGCCAACTGGATTGTACGGGCCCGCTATATTACCAGAGCATTTAAAACATAATCCATTTTTATGGATTAAACGCGTCTTAGGAGGTGGAACTCCTAGACATCAAAAAGTGCCGAATGACTCAGCTTCGTTAATACACCTCCAAGACTTAGCGAAGCTATTTTTGGCAGCATACGAAAACCCTTCAGCTTCTGGTCGATACTTTGGGGTCTTGGAAAGTTTTCATTGGAATGACATTTATAACGAGTGTCAGAAGTTAATACCAGACATGCAAATGCCTGAACCGATGTCAGAAGATCCCGTAATACCAACACAATTTGATTTTAAACGAAGGGACAGTCTTGGAATTAAGATAAGAGATTTCCCCACGATAATGCGTGAAACAGTTGAATGGATAAAAAGCAAGCCTTTTTAAAGCCCATCTAAGTGGGCTAAATAGCATCAATTTTTCTTTTATTCAAGTTAGTCGCTAGTAAGCATATACCGAGAACTGCTACTGAGATTGCTAGAAACCAATTCAATGGATTTGAAATTGAAAATAAAATCCAAAGAAATATAAATTCAGTTTTTTCTTGGTGATGCAAAATCGTATTAAGGCACTCAATTAACCATGTAACTGATAATACCGTAACCATCGCAGGCACTATAATTTTAAAATAATGATATAGAACTTCTAGCTTACTTCTCGATTTAACAAAATCTCTTTGAGAGATGAAAAAGCCAGTCAAACCTCTGGGAAAGTAAAGAACAAAAATCATTAGAATAACCCCTTGATATAAGGGCCAAATTTCCGTGCTATTACTTAATAAGATACTACATAATGAAAAAACAGAAGCACCAATAATTGGCCCTAAAAAGAAACCAATGCCACCAATGAAAGTTGCTGATAAAATGTTGAAGGCCTCTCGGAGACTGAACACCTCTGGGGAGAATAATTCATAGTTGATTACAAACAATGTTCCTGCAATTCCTGCTATAAATCCGGAATAACAAAAAGAAAGATATCTTACCATATAGCTCGAATAACCTATATATTCCGCTCTAGACACATTTTCTCTCACAGCATTGCACATTTTGCCAAGTGGAGTTTGTAGAAAAAAGTAGGAAACAAATACAGTTATGAATAACCAAGCCATCACAATAAAGCATACTGAATCCTTACCACCATAATCAAAAATAAAAAAATCGGTATTGAGAGTCCGATCTACTATGATTCCGCCTAAAACGCTTGGGAATGAGGCGCTAAATGCGTTAACAAATTCAAGTATCGCTAAAGTCAACATAGCGAAAATCATTCCAGATCGTTTTACGGAGAAATAGCCAGTTATCCCCGCCACAAGGAACCCTGCAAGACCACCAAATAGGGGTAAAATTGGTAGAGGAATAAATAATGCGCCACTGTTAATCTGTAATAAAATCAAACCTGAAAAATAACTTCCCACCCCCATAAAGATTGAATGCCCTAAATTTAATAATCCCGTTTGTCCAAGAAGCTGGTTAAAACTTATTGCGAAAATGATTGTTATGCCAACTTGACTTATGATCATCAAATGCCAATCTCTAGAGATCCACGCGGGCGTAGTAATTAGAAATAAAAAAATCGAACCCCACATAATTATATGTAAGCGTTTAGTGCACAACATGACTGAAAATATACTATTTAAACTCTAGAGATATTTTTTTCATTGCATATTCGACCGCATCAAGTGTTATATCCACATCCTTGGCAGTATGAGCCAAAGACAGAAACATGTTATGCCAAGGATGAAAATAAATTCCCCTTCCTAGTAGATATTGGACAAATTTTTTACCTCTTGAGAAATCCTTATCGTCTTTGAACAGAATCAAGGGCATCTGTGGGGGACCTGATTGAGATATCTCAACTCCTAAATTATTTGCTATTTGGTCTATTCCAGCTCTGAGCTTATTACCCAAGAAGGAAATATGACCTACCACGTCTATTTCTTCGATTATTGATAATGTCTTTAAGCTCGCAGCCATGGAGGTAGCATTACACCAGAAAGAGCCTGTTACATAAATTTCACTTGCTGCTTGTCTTAATTTATCAACGCCTACAACTGCAGAAAGAGGATATCCATTTCCAATAGCTTTTGAAAACGCAGTTAAGTCAGGCTTTACCCCATAATCAAACCAGCTCCCACTTTTGTTCAGTCTGAAGCCAGCTCTTACATCATCTAGAATAAGAACAGCATTTTTATTATCACAAATCTCTCGTGCTTTCCTCAAAAAAGCCTTTTTTGGTAAATTCTGGTCTCTTCGAACATCATGGCGAAAAGCAGTCAATATTATTCCTGCTAGGTCACTACCGGCGTCCTGAACGGCAGCCTCAAGACTCACGTTATCATGGTATTCAAAGAAAATTAAATTGGAAGTGTCTTCTTCCACAACACCCGTTGCTACGGGGGTACACCATGGCGCAGATCCATGATAAGAACCTCTTGCAACCAATATCCTTTTTTACCAGTTGCAGCTCTCGATATGGTTAAACAGGTTGTTGTGGCATCAGTACCATTCTTTGCAAATAAAGCCCAATCTGCACTATCGACAAGCGTTATCATTTTTTCTGCCAAATCCACCACTAACGCAGATGGGCCATTCCCTAGGTCTATTTTTTTTCGTTGCTCATTTACTGCGCGATCGACTTCTGCATTATTGTAACCAAGGAGATTCGGTCCATAACCACACATAAAGTCGATATAACAGTTCCCATCTAAATCCCATATTCTTGCGTCTTTTGCTTTAGAAAAAAATTGTGGGTAACCATAGGGTAGCTTTTTAACACTCATATGACCCCACATTCCACCAGGAATAAAAGTCTCTGCTCTTTTTCTAAGCGAGAGGTCCTTGTCTAGTTTAATATTATGCTGTTTGTTCAATTACATACCTTTTTAGATAAAGCTTTAAAATAATCTAAAAATAAGTTTAATAAAAGAAAGTCGTCTTTGGAAGGTGCTAATGACAAAAAATAATGTTATGCATTTAAAAAACAAAATTGAACCTCATTATGACGGCCGAGTCCTTTTATGCTTTGAGAATAGACCAAACGACTTTCTCGAAATTTTTAAAGATGTTGTTAAAAAATATCCAAATAGAATTGCTCTTTGTTTTCGAGAGCAACTTACAACCTATAAACAACTAGACGAGTTGTCTGATAGCTTTGCTGTAGGGTTATTGAAATCTGGGTTAAAAGAGAAAAATATCCTTGTTATCAATCTTGCAAATAGCATTGAGTTTATAGTAGCGCTTTTTGCTTCATTCAAAACCGGTCTAATCGCAATGCCTGTTGGGCACAGACACAAAAAAGAGGAGCTTATTTCTCTTTATGAAGATGCAGGGGTGCATGCAGTTATATTTGATAAAGAAACTGAGAAGGCACAACCGTTTAACAAACGTGAGAATCCAATAATTTTTATAACTACGCAAGCTGAAACAAAAACTGATTGCCTAAAGTTTAATGAATTACTTAAAAAAGGCGCTGAAGCAAAAATTACTTTAAAAGAAATTCATGAGGAAGAGCCAGCAATACTACTTTATACCTCTGGTACTACCGGTCGTCCCAAGGGCGCAATTCTGACCCATCTTGGACTTGTTCATTCTTTTCTTCATTTTCAAATGGAGCTGGGACTTAAAGACGGTGAGTGCACTATTCTTGCCGTACCTGCAAGTCATGTTACCGGACTAGTAGCTCAAATCCTAACTTTAGTTGGATGTGCAGGGAAAATTGTCATAATGGAGCATTTTGAAGTACAAGAGTTTGCAATTCTTGCAAAACAGCATGGATTAACTTACTCGATACTCGTTCCAACAATGTACGCCTTACTGCTTCATCGTAAAGCGTTAATTGCTGAGGATCTAAAATCATGGAGAATTGGTGCGTTTGGAGGGGCACCGATGCCGGATGCTGTTAGAAAGGAATTAGCTTCAAAGTTACCATTTCTAAGTTTAAATAATGCTTACGGTGCAACTGAGACTACTTCCCCTACCACTATTATTCCGATTAATTGTAATGATCCTGGCGATAGCGTAGGCATTGTAGTGCCTTGCGGCGAAATTAAGATTGTTAACGATAAGAACAAAGAGGTAAAAGCAGGTGAAACTGGAGAGCTTTGGATTAAAGGTCCTATGGTTATACCGGGGTATTGGAAAAACTTAGAGGCCACTAAGAGCTCTTTCGATGATGGCTATTGGAAGTCTGGTGATATCGCCAGCCAAGATGAAAATGGCTTTATACGTATTCATGATAGAAAGAAAGACATGATAAATCGTGGAGGATATAAAATTTTTAGCGCCGAAATAGAAAACCTGATAATGTTAATGGATGGCGTCCAAGAGGTCGCTTTGGTTCCGTACCAATGCCCTATAATGGGTGAAAGATCACATGCATTTGTTTTTTCTTCATCAACATTAGTCGAGCCTAATAAAATTCGGCTTCAACTATTGGAAAAAGTTGCGGATTATAAGGTTCCCGATAAAATTACAATTACCAAAGAACCTCTTCCACGGAATGTGAATGGTAAAATTACTAAGGCTCCTCTTAGAGAGAGAGCAAATAAGGAATTATAATTTTCAGATATAGATTCTACAGTTTTTAAAACTGAAGTTACGCATTGATTTGAAAAATTTAAAAAGAAGTTATTTCAATTTATAAGGAGATATTTTGAACAAGAATTACAAAACTTTAGTAAATAATATAAAGGAACCTGTTGTCTGTGAAACCTGTTTTAAAGAATACCAAAATTTATACAATCCAGACATTACTCTCAGAGATTATGTAAAGGTGGATGTAGGCTTTACTCAAATTGGCATTCAAGTGTGGTGTCAACGTCATGAGAAAAATATCTGCCATATTGACTTTGCAGGGAATAGACCCGCAGCCGACTTCAGATGCTTAGAGAAGAGCTAAAATTGCAGAAGTTCATTTATAACCAACCTGAAGCGAAGTGTGACTTTTGTAAGGCAACAGAAAACCCTCATCCTGATTATGATGAAACCATTCCAATAACCAAAATAGATATTGGAAAAAAAAGAAGATTAACTTTATGTTCAAATTGCTTTTTTACGCACAAAGAATGTTCTGAAAAAAAAGGATATCCCC
>CACHJY010000040.1 GCA_902580265.1 uncultured Alphaproteobacteria bacterium | reverse complement strand
GTAGACTGGGAACAATCCAACAAACGGTAAAGGTAAATAAAAAGGGTAAATTATTGCATTTAAGAAATGGCTGGGGTGGTAGGATTCGAACCTACGGTACACGGGATCAAAACCCGTTGATATTGTTATCAGGAGTTATCAGGGTTCTCACAACCCTTTAAAATAGTTCTTATTTTTCTCATGCTTCTTATGCGTTATCAGGAAAATCACATAAACTGTTGTCAAAAGTGTTGTCAGAAAAATAGGTTTATAAAATAATCTATTTCAAATATTTAAATTTGATATTATCAAATTTACAATGCTATAATCAAAATATGGTTGCTAAAAAAATGTAAACTATTAAAAATTCTATTAGGAGCTTTTTTATGAAGTTAGAAAATGCAATTCAAAACCTCAGTATAGAGAAAACTAAAACTATAGCTTTTGAGGATGACAAACGCTCAAATCAAAAGGGTAGAATAATTAACTCTGTCGATAAATCGTTGAAAGTACTTGAAACTGTAGCTGCTGCAGGCCCAGAAATAACAGTCTCTCAAATTTCAGAGCTATTAGGTTTAAATATTTCAACTTGCCACCATCTCATAACTACCCTAGTCCAAAAAAGGTTTTTAACCCATTTAGGAAGGTTAAGGGGTTATACTCTAGGCCCGCGATTAAGTGAATTACTAGAGATTTCCGAGAAAGAAAAAGAGCCACAAGTTTTTTTAGCAACTGAACTTAGGGACCTCGGTAAGAAGCTAGGACATAGCATCCAGTACGCGGAGCTTAAAGAGACCACTTTGTTCACAAAATTACATTTTCCAACTCAAAAAAGAAAATTGAATGAACCTAGCGAAATTGAGAAGATGACTGCTTTGCACGCAACAGCTACTGGGAAGGCGATTTTGGCTTGGATACCAGATACGGAACTAGTTCGAATTATTTCGGCAAATGGAATTAAAAAATACACTAAGAATACTATCTGCTCACTTTCTGGTTTAATTGGAAATTTACGTTTAGTTAGGCGAAGAAAGTTCTCTTTAGATGATCAAGAGTTTTCTAACGGTATAGTGTGCGTTGGGGCAGCTATTCGACAGGGTGCAGGAGCAGTTATAGGGTCTATTTCTGTCAGTCTTCACTCAGAAGACGCAACCAAGGATTATAGATCTTACCTATCAAAAGAGATGATAGCTGCTGCGAATTTTTTTTCAAATAAAATTAGAAACGTGAAACGATAAATAATATTAAGGAGTATTTAAAAATGAAAATGCCAAATGAAGTAAAGGTTGATAATAAATTTCCAATACCAGAAAAAATGAAAGCCTGGGTTCTTGGGGATCCAGGAAAAATTACTTTGGAAGAAAAACCTATTCCTGTGCCAAGCCGTGCAGAGGTTTTGGTTCGGATTGACGCTGTTGCCATCTGTGCCACAGATTTAGAAATAATTTATCATGGTCCACCTGCGCAAATCAATGGAGGCTTGCCACACAATCAAAACTTTACCCCTGGTCATGAATATATGGGCACCGTTGTAGCTTTAGGGCCCGGAGTAGATGAATACAAAATTGGGGAAAGAGTGACAGTTGAAATTCATGCTGGTTGCGGGCAATGTAAGCGCTGCCGAGAAGGGATGTATACATCTTGTCATAATTATGGAAAAAACTACGGTGATGTAAATAAAGGGCATAGGGCGAATGGTTTTACTACCGATGGAGGGTTTGCTGAGTATGCTGTCAACAACGTAAATACATTGGTACATGTCGCTGATAGTATGTCTGATGAGGAGGCAACACTGGTTGTTACAGCTGGTACAGCTATGTATGGATTAACTGAATTGGGTGGCTTAGTAGCTGGAGAGAGTGTGGTAGTCACGGGTCCCGGCCCAATAGGATTAATGGGTGTAGCGGTTGCAAAAGCCTTAGGCGCTCAACCTGTAATACTTACCGGCACTCGTAATAATCGTTTGGAGATAGGAAAAAAGTTGGGTGCTGACTATGTTATTAATGTAAAAAATGAGAACGTTGTCTCAAAAGTTAGAGAAATAACCGGTGGGAAAGGAGTTGATTACGTTGTCGAGTGTGCGGGCGCTCCTAGCGGTATCAATGAAGCCGCTCAAATGGTAAATAGAGGTGGCAAGATCTGTCTCGCAGCATTCCCTAGCGGAATGGCTGAAGTGGATATTGCCCATGTCGTTCGAAACAATATATATCTTTACGGCATTCGTGGAGAAGGTAAGACTGCGACCCATAGAGCAGAAGCATTTATGAGACAGAAAAGGTTTGATGCAACTTTGATACACACCCATACCTTTAAGATGAACGATCTAGAAGAGGCGTTACGTTATGCAAAGGATAGAGTTGAAGATGCCATTAAGGTAGTTGTAAAAAATGAGCATGTTTTACAGGGTGAATTAGCTGCAGAATAAATTTTGAAGGTAAGAGACTTTGTTAACATGTGATAAATATCATTCGCCCAAGACTTTGGTCGAGGCACTTAATATTTTGACCGAAGCTTCGGAGGGAAGTCTTGTAATATCGGGAGCAACAGACATACTTCCCGCCGCTCGAGAAGGCCGAAAGGGAGATGTTCAGGTGGCGGAATTGATAGATATTACTGGTATCTCTGACTTGCAGTCTTATAAGATAGGTGAGAATAAGATTAGTCTAGGTGCAAATATTGTGTTTCAAGACTTTCTCCGTGATAAGTTTCTCCAGAATAACCTACCATGCATGCCACCTTGTGCTGTTTGGTTTGCTGATGATCAAATTAGAGAGCAAGCAACATTGATTGGAAACATAATAAATGCTTCTCCAGCTGCAGATGGAACCCCATCCGTATTAGTTTCAAATGGTCACATTGAGCTTGCTGCTTTAATAGATAAAGAGGTGCATCTCAGGAGTTTACCTGTTGCCGATTTTATAGAGGGCCCAGGCAAAACTAAGATAAGAAAAAATGAGATAGCAACGAAAATAATATTGGATAAAACTCCTGGGTATGGAGGGTCTTTTCAAAAGGTTGGTCAACGGAGATCCCTAGTGATCTCTGTTGCTTGTTGTGCTGCGTTGGTACGGCTTAATCCTTTAGAAGATAAATTTTCAGATGTTAGAATTTCAGTAGGAGGTATAGGACCGTTGCCCTCTCGATTATACGACATTGAGAACGAACTCACAGGGGAGAAAGTTTCAACAGAAATTATAATTAAAGCAGCTCAAAAATCAGCAGAACTTGTAGCCTCTAGAACAAGAGTAAACTATCGAAAAGAAGTAATAGTAAATTTTGTAAGAGCGGCTCTAGAAGAAGCCGTTGACAATTGTATCACGTCAACACATAGCCTATTCAGCAGAAAGGAAGAACTAAGTGTCTAAAGTCAAAATTAATGTTGAGGTAAACGGCAAAGAAGTTGAAAAAGAGGTTTATCCTCATACTCGTCTTTTAGACTTTATTAGAGACGATTTAAATCTTACCGGTGCAAAAGAAGGCTGTGGTGCAGGAGAGTGCGGAACATGCTCAGTTTTTGTTGATGGAAAATTAATTAAATCTTGCTTAATGCTTGTTGGTAAGGCAAATGGTAAAAAGCTTCAGACTATAGAGGGTTTGACGTCCCCTGGCACCTTAACCCAAGTTCAAAGAGCATTTTATAAAACTGGCGCAAGTCAATGTGGTTACTGTATACCAGGAATGGTAATGGCCGCAACCTCAGCCCTGAGAGAAAACCCTTCTGCAAGTGAAGAAGAAATAAAAGAAAGGCTAGGTGGCAATATATGCAGATGTACCGGTTATACAAAGATCTTTGAAGCTGTAGATATTGCTAAGAATATATTACTGGGCAATATTGATGAAAAGGTTCTTGAAGAAGACTTTGTTGAAAGCAGCTTTATCGGAGCAAATGTGCGCCGACTAGATGCTCCTGCAAAAGTAACGGGAAGAATTAAGTATGCCGCCGATATGAAAATTCCTGAAATGCAACAAATGCAAATTTTGAGATCGCCGTACCCCCATGCTGTAATTGAATCAATCGATTTCAGTGAAGCAGAAGCAATCAGTGGGGTTTCGTGTGTGATCACTTCAGAAGATGTTCCGGGTGAAGATGGATTTGGTGTCTTCGTACATGACCAGCCGATTTTGGCAACTGGAAAAGTTAGATATGTTGGAGAGGCAGTGGCAGCAGTTATTGCAGATGATTTGTTAACAGCTCGTAAAGCTCTTAGTAAGATAAACGTTGTGTACAAGGTTTTAGAAGGCGTGTTTGATCCCTCGGAAGCATTGGAAAAAAGCTCTCCTTCAATTCATAACTATGCTCCAAATAATATCGTTAAGCATATTCCTATACGTAAGGGAGATCTAGAAAAGGGGTTTAATGAAGCGGATATTGTAATAGAAGAGTCATTTTCTACCCAGCAAGTAGAACACGCGTACCTAGAACCAGAAGCAGGAATTGCCTACATTGATCAAGATGATGTTTTAACTGTTATATCCCCATCACAGAACATTACTCATCATCGCCATATGCTGGCCAAAATAATTAATAAACCAATTAATAAAGTAAGATTTATTATGAGCCCCGTTGGGGGTGGTTTTGGTGGTAAAGAGGATATGATCTACCAGGGCATACTGGCCTTAGGAGCACTAAAAACTAATAAGCCGGTGCAAATTAATTTTACCAGAGAAGAAAGTATTGTTTCTACCGCAAAAAGGCATCCCTCTAAGGTAAACTACAGAATGGGTTTAACAAAATCTGGCCGGATAACGGCTGTTGAGTTTTCTATGCTTTCAGATGGTGGGGCCTACGGAATGTCTAGCGAGGGGGTGATGAGAAAAGCTGCTATCTTGTCATGCGGACCTTATGAAGTCAAAAATCTTAAAGTAGATACGACCGCAGTCTACACAAATAACACACCATCTGGTGCATTTCGAACTTTTGGGGGAATGCAAGCGCAATTTGCTACAGAGAGCATGATGGATATTGCTGCAGAAAAATTGAATATAGATCCTTTTGAAATAAGGCGCATAAATATGATGAAAGTAGGATCAAAAACCCATACCCAACAAAAACTTGAAACAGCTTCATTGGATAGGGTTTTGGAGGCGGCTGAAAAAGGTTCACGGTGGCAGAAGGGACCTCCAAATGTCAGAGGAGATCATAGAAAAGATCTAAATGGTCCAGACACTAGAAATCCCTGTACTTTAGGAGCAAGGTTTAATTCTGATACACATAAGAAAGAAAGAGCGTCTTGATGCAAAGAAAGAAACGTGGAAGAGGAATGGCAGCAAGTTGGTACGGAATTGCTAGGACAGCAACTATAGATAGGGCTGGGGCTTGGGCAGAGCTTGATGATGGAGGGACTGCAAAAGTGGTAACAGGGGTGACAGAAATTGGGGAGGGAATTCTAACTGTTTTAGCTCAGATAGCTGCTGAAGAAATGGGAATTAGACCAGAGGATGTTACTATTGGGGATAATGATACCTCAAGATCACCTGAAGCTGCCCATGCTGGGGCAACTAGACAAACTTATATGATAGGAAATTCTGTCGCACTTGCTTCGCGTGAAGCAAGAATGATGCTTTTTGAGCAAATAGCGGACTATTGGGAAGTGCCAATAGATGAATTAACTGCTTTCAACGGAAAAATTTCTGCAAGAAAAACTAATTTCCATATGAGTATGGCAGAGGCAGTGGCTATATGTAAACAAAGAGGGGTCGTTCCAGTGGGGGCTGCTTCTTTCACAGCTCATGGAACAGGACTGGATCCAGAAAATGGATCTGGTAGTCCTTGGCAGGCATATGTTTTTGGGGCACAGGTTGCCGAGGTCGAAGTAGATACCTGGACAGGTGAGGTTCAGGTCTTAGGAATTTGGGCTGCACATGACGTTGGGCGTGCTATAAACCCAAGGGGGGTAGAGGGTCAGATTGAAGGAGGTGTAGTTCAAGGGTTAGGACAGGCGCTGATGGAAGAGTATATAACAGATAAAGGCCATACAATTACACATGGCTTTGCAAAATATATTCTGCCTACTTCTTTAGATATTCCACAGATTAATAGCATAATTGTTGAGGACCCTGATCCCAAGAGCCCATTAAAAGCAAAAGGGATTGGAGAGCCTTCCTTAGTTCCTACAGCTCCAGCAATCATGAATGCGATATATGATGCTATTGGAATTAGAATCACATCGTTACCGGCCACACCAGAAAAAATACTAATTGCACTCAAAAATCAGAAAAGTGGAAAGGATATTGGAGTGCTAGGGCAAAAAAAGCCCAAATGGTCCCATAAAGAAAATGGGAGCCAACTTAATTAATTTTCCACAAAAAAGAAAGGGGAGAAAAAATGAAAAAATTAATGATTTTTAAGGGAGGGGTATTAGCTTTAGCAATATCTGCTCTTCTCAGTATAGGTTCAATTGCAAAGGCAGAATATCCGGAGAAACCAGTTGATATGACTGTTCTATTCGGCGGAACTGCAAAATCAATAGCGTTATTGTTTTCTGAACTTATGTCTAAGGAGCTTGGTCAACCAGTTGTTCCTGTTAGTAGAACTGGAGGAGGAGGAGCAACTGGATATTCTTATCTAGTTACAACCGCTCCAGATGGTTATAATATAGTCTGGAATTCAAATTCCATAAATACATCTCACCACACAGGTAAAATCAAGTTTGACTATTCAGCTTTTGCTCCCATAGCTAGAGTTTCTACTGAGGTACCTGCTTTAGCTGTTAACAGCTCAACGGGTTGGAAAAGCTTGAAAGACATGGTAGATGGGATTAAATCTATGAATGGAAAGCTCAAGGTTGGTATATCTGGTAAAGGGTCTTTCACCCATTTGACCTCTGCTGCGCTATTTGCCGAATTGGGTGTGTCAAATAAAGTGGCTTATATTTCTTACGGTAAAGGAAAGGCTCCGGTAGAATTGCTGGCTGGGCGAATAGACGCGGCAATTCAGTGGCCAGGTCAATTTGCTTCTTATTCTCAAGCTGGAGAACTTAATGTTTTGGCTGTCACAGGTGATCAGCGTGTATCGGTTTTACCAAATGTAAAAACTGCAAAGGAGCAGGGAGTAAACATAAATATAGTAATGTGGAGAGGGTTAGCTGCTCCTGCAGGTACTCCAGCCAATGTTATATCAAAACTTGATAATGCAGCCAAAGCAGCTATTGCTACAAAGGAATTTCAGGATGCTGCAGGAAAAATTGGTTTCACCACAGCCTACCTTGGGGCAAAAGATTTTGGTGAACTAATTGAAAGTGACGATAAGTTTTATGGAAACTTGCTCA
>CACHJY010000039.1 GCA_902580265.1 uncultured Alphaproteobacteria bacterium | reverse complement strand
AGAGTCTCCTCCATGGCTCAAGAATCGTTTGACTAGCATTGGGTTAAATCCGATCTCAGCATTAGTTGATATTACAAATTATTTAACATTTGATAGAGGTAGACCTCTGCACGTCTTTGATGCTGATAAACTTTCTGGTGGTTTAAAGGTTAGAAAATCTTGCAAGGGAGAGAAATTTCATGCTCTTGATGATAAAATATATGAGTTAAATGAAGGAATGGTTGTAATAACAGATGAAAAGGAAATCGTATCTCTTGGAGGCATTATAGGAGGTATGAAAAGCGCTGTGTCAGACGAAACGAAAAACGTGCTGTTGGAGGCTGCTTATTTCGATCCGATATCGATAGCATCAACAGGTCGAAAACTTCAAATAAATTCAGATGCTAGATATCGCTTTGAAAGGGGTATTGACCCGAGCTTTACCTTGTCTGGATCACATATTGCAACAAAAATGATTTTAGATTTATGTGGAGGTGAAGCCTCAGATACTATAATTGCAGGGGCAACGCCAACTTTAAAGAAAAAAATTATTTTCAATCCTAAAAAAGTAAATCAACTGATAGGAATAGAGGTAAATAAAGCAAGACAACTTGAAATATTAAGCTCGCTCGGTTTTTCAGTAAACGAAGTGGATAGCAAATTTGAAATATTAGTACCTGCCTGGAGACCAGATGTTCATGGTGAGGTAGATATAATTGAGGAGGTTGCAAGGATAAATTCATTAGCAAACTTGCCTAGCATTCCGATGGCTAGGAAAGAAGGAGTATTAAAACCTCTTTTAACCGACGGTCAAAGCAGGCAAAACCTCGCTAGAAGGGTTTGTGCTTCATTAGGGTATATGGAATGCTTGTCATATAGTTTTATTGACAAGAAGTCGGTCGAACGATTTGGTAGTAAGTCGTCAAAGGAGATTACACTTATAAACCCTATTAGTAGCGAAATGACGCACATGCGACAGTCGCTTTTACCAGGGTTAATAAAAATAGTAGAGAAAAATCAGGCTAAGGGTATTAAAAGTCTTTCAATATTTGAACAAGGCTATTGTTTCGAGAGTAATCAGGTTGGTGACGAAACCTATCAAATTTCTGCAGTGTTGTCGGGTAGTAAAAGTAACTTCAATCTTTATAAGGAAATAAGACCTTTTGATATTTTTGACATAAAAAAAGACCTCTTTAAATTATTAAGCTATTTAAACCTAAAGGTGGACAACCTTAAACTCGAAAGAGATACTCCAGAATTTCTTCATCCAAAAAGATCAGCTAAGGTCATGCTTGGAAATAAGATGATCGCAATTTTTGGTGAAGTTAGCCCAATTATTGCAAAGAATTACGCTATTAGAGAACGTATAAATTGCTTTACTCTCTATCTTGACAATGTACCCTTCCCAAAGAAAAAAAAGATTACTAGAGATGCTCTTATATTGAGTAATTTGCAACCAATTGAAAGAGATTTTTCTTTTCTTATAGATGAAAAGACTGAATATGGAGCAGTAAAGAAAGCGATAGTTTCTCTAAAAAACCCTTTGATTGACAAAATAAATATTGTTGATGTCTTTCAAGGAGAAATTGAAAAAGAAGATCAAAAAAAGTCGCTCTCAATAAGGGTTAAGTTTCAGCCTTTAGAGAAAACTCTCAATGACTCTGAGATAGAAAAAATGTGTGCGGATATAATTAGAGAAGTCAGTGAAAAAGTTAATGCGACTTTAAAGTCATAATATATATAACTAGTTATATTCGATCTTTATAATTTCATAGTGTTTGATCCCTCCAGGCGTATTGACCTCCACTTCATCTCCCTCTTCTTTGCCGATTAATGCTCTAGCAAGAGGTGAATTTATATTCAGCAGACCTTTCTCTAGATCTGCTTCAGCCTCTCCTACGATTTGATAAGTAATTTCTTTTTCTGTCTCCTCCAAAAATAGAGTTGTTCTTGCGCCAAATTTTATAGGACCATTAAGCTTCGAAACATCAATTACTTCTGCCAGTGATATTATAGATTCCAACTCCTTTATTCTACCCTCAATAAATGATTGTTTCTCTCTTGCCGAATGGTACTCAGCATTTTCAGATAGGTCACCTAATTCCCGGGCTTCCGCTATAGCTTTAATAATATTAGGTCTATCATCTGCTTTGAGTTTACGTAGTTCTTCTTCGAGTCTATTGTAACCGTTTTTTGTTAAAGGAATTTTTTCCATATTTTTATTCACGCTTAAATAAAAATAATAACATTTTTATTTGTTTTTTTACACCTTTATTCAGAAAAAACTATATGTTATTTAGAAGATAACATTGACAGAGACTTCAAAGGTTAAAAGGTAAAATATGAGAGAGAAAATTGACTATGATTTGGTTATTGTTGGAGGGGGACCAGCTGGTTTGTCAGCGGCGATTAAATCTAAGCAAATTGACCCGGAACTAAGTGTTGTTGTTCTAGAAAAGGGATCAGAAATAGGATCACATATTTTATCTGGAGCAGTCTTGGACACTACAGGCATAGATTTGCTGATACCAGACTGGAAAGAAACTGATATTCCCATTCGTACAAAAGTTAAGGAAGATCACTTTTATCTTCTTGGTCCAGCAGGGCAAGTCAGAATCCCTAACTTTCTACTTCCCCCTCTGATGAATAATCATGGAAATTATATTGTATCTATGGGCAATGTATGCCGATGGTTAGCAGGGCAAGCTGAGAATCTAGGTGTTGATATATTCCCTGGTATGGCCTGCAGCGATTTAGTTTTTGGTGAAAATGGAGAAGTTATTGGTGTTATTGCCGGTGAGTTTGGCTTAGATAAAGACGGAAATGAAACAGAGGGATATGAGCCTGGTATGGAAGTATTAGGTAAGTATGTTCTACTTAGCGAAGGGGTAAGAGGCTCTTTAACTAAAATTCTAATTGAAAAGTATAAATTGGATGCAGAAAGCCAACCACAAAAATACGGGCTTGGAATGAAAGAGATTTGGGAGATAGATCCTAAATTCCACAAAGAGGGAAAAGTACTTCACTCTATGGGATGGCCATTAGGAAGCAATGCGGGAGGTGGATCATTTTGTTATCATGCCGAAAATAATCAAATTTATCTTGGATTTGTAGTCCACTTAAACTACGAAAATCCACACGTTTTTCCATATATGGAATTTCAAAAATTTAAGCATCATCCGATGATTAAGAAAATTCTTAAAGGAGGGAAAAGAGTATCTTATGGAGCGAGAGCTATAACGGAAGGAGGTTATCAATCCATTCCGAAGCTTGTTTTCCCTGGTGGGCTAATATTAGGTTGTTCAGCAGGTCTCGTAAATGTTCCAAGAATAAAAGGAAACCATAATGCAATGATTTCTGGAATTAAAGCAGCAGAGATAGCTTTAAGAGCAATAAAAGAAGGTTTGCAGCATACTGAATTAAATGAATATGATGCAGAGATAAAGAATGGAAAGGTCGGTTCAGATTTAAAACCTGTGAAAAATGTTAAGCCTATATGGTCTCGCTTCGGTTTACTAGCATCATTGATAATTGGTGGAATAGACATGTGGGTAGCAAACATAAGTGGAATAAATCTTTTCGGTACCTTGAAACACGGTAAGAGTGACGCAAAGAGTACGAAGCCAGCCAAAAATTTTAAAAAGATTGAATATCCAAAGCCCGATGGAAAGATTAGTTTCGATAGACTAACTAATGTGAGTTTCTCTGGAACAAACCATGAGGAAAACCAACCTTGCCACCTGTTTTTAAAAAATAAAAATGTTCCGATCAAAAAAAATCTTCCTTTATTTGCCGAACCAGCTCAAAGGTATTGTCCAGCAGGAGTCTATGAAGTAATTGAGAAACAAAAGAATTCTTTTATATTTCAAATAAATTCACAAAATTGTGTACATTGCAAAACGTGTGATATTAAAGACCCAAGCGAAAATATTACCTGGAAAACACCTCAAGGGGGAGATGGTCCAAACTATCCAAATAGGCTGAAGTGAATGTCACCAAATAAAACTATAACCTTCGCTTTTTTATTATTATTCCATTCTTCACTTAATGTGGTTCTTGCCAATTCAGGCTCTTATATAGCTGGCCAGTTCGCTGAAAAAGAGGGGGATTTTAGGAACGCCTCATACTATTATATTGATATGATCTCTAGAGGAGAGACGGAAAGAGAAATTATAAAGAAAAGTATAATTTACTCAGCATTGTCTGGCAATTTTGAGGTTGCAACTGCGATATCACGAAAAATCAATGACCTTGAATTAAACTATCCAATAGCTAATTTAATTATTTTTGCTGAGACTATAAAAAACAGAGAAAATCGTAAAATACTTGAAGCATTTGAACGGCATAAAAAAAATTTCCCAAGCATTTTTCAAAATATTGCTGAATTTTGGATTTTGATTGTTAATGATGAAAAAGACAAAGCCTTTAGATTGATCAATTCGCTTAGTATCAACAATGAAGCTCAAATGCAGATGGTTAACTATAATCAATTATTGGCATATGTATATTTTAATGAATATGAGCAAGCGAAAACGCTTTACGAAAACATGGACTTTAACGATTTTCTTTTTGATTCAGAATCTGCTTTGGCGTTACTCGAATATTTTCAAAAAGCTAAAGATAGTAAAGTATTTGCAAGCATACTAAACAAAGTTCGCTCGGCTAGTGATAACTCATATTATATACTCGCACTTATCGATAACCTATCTAATGGTGAGGAGTTAAACTCAATTAGAATTAATCCTTATAAGCAGATTGCAGAGGTATTTTTTAGATGGTCACAAACTGTTATGCTCCAAGGGAAAAATAGTATCAATAAGCCGTTTTACTTATCACTAGCAAATTATGCAGATCCGACCAGTTCATTCTTGAAATTCAAATCCGCTACTGTACTTTTCGACACTGAGAACTATGGTCTATCCAAAGAGATATTAGACAATTTCTCAAAAGATGATTTGTTCTATATGGACAGCATTGTTGAAAAAACGAATGCTATCGAGCGACTAAATAGTGATAAGTCAGCATTAGAGTATATTGAGAAATTTATCAGTGATGGTTTTAAGAATGCTAGATTATTAAAGACATATGGAAGCCTGCAGCGGTCGCAACGCCTATATAAGGAAGCTATAAAGTCATATACTGAAGCAATAGAAGCAGCAAAAAGAGAGCAATATACTGAGGCTATATGGCCAATTTTGTTCTTACGAGGAATTTCATTTGAGCGCTCAAAGAATTGGGTTTTAGCAGAAGCAGATTTCATAGGTGCTCTTGAACTAAGCCCCGATCAACCACAAGTTTTAAATTACATGGGGTATAGCTTGCTAGAAAGGAAAGAAAAATTGGATCAAGCAATGAGAATGATTTTACTAGCTGCTGAGAAGGCTCCAGATAGCTATCATATTATTGACTCTCTAGGGTGGGCATATTACAAAGCAGGAAATTTTGAAAAAGCCCTGTTATATTTAGAAAGAGCAATGGAGCTTGAATCAACAGATCCAATAGTAAATGATCATTTAGGCGATGTACTATGGATGTTAGGGCGAAAAAGGGAAGCTAAATTTCAATGGAAGAAATCACTTTCATTAAAACCTGAACCCGTTGATCAAAAAAATACAGAAGATAAATTAGCGTTCGGACTGAGCGCAAGATGAAGAAGATTGTGAATAGTGAAAGATATTACTATTGAGGAAAAGGGATGTGCCAAGATTAATCTTGCTCTTCATGTTACAGGAGTTCAGCCTGATGGGTACCACGTTCTTGACAGCATAGTGATCTTCACAGATATATTCGACAGGTTGTTTATAAAAACAAATGGAGAAAATGAGCTGAGATTTACTGGAGAATTTTCCAAATCGCTAAACGTTAGAAGAAACTCAGTTCTACAGGCATTAAAACTATTTGAAAACGTTTTGACGGACCGTGATCGTTTTTCAATTAAACTTGAAAAAAACCTGCCAATAGGCGCTGGGCTTGGTGGTGGCTCAGCCGATGCTGCGGCTGTAATAAGATTTGTAACAAATCACTCTGGTTACCCAATGCCCTCTCCAAAGGCTATATCAAGAATTGGAGCTGACATTCCGGCTTGCATATTAAGTGTAGCATCAAGAGTAGGAGGAATAGGGGAGATTGTTAGACCAATAGATATTTCTGGAATTGAACTATGGATTGTTCTAGTTAACCCACGGATATTCGTAGCTACAGCTAGTATATTTAAAGAAGTAATTGAAAAGCATAATAAGCCATTAGAACCTTTTAATCGATTTTTTAGCGCTAAGCAGTTTATAGACTATCTTAAGAGGCAGAGAAATGACCTTCAAGCCATAGCGGTTAATAAATGGCCAGAAATCAACCAGGTACTTCTTACTATAGAGGAGACAAAGGGTAATTTGCTTACTAGAATGTCTGGATCGGGATCAACTTGTTTTGGCCTTTATGGGAGTCAAGAGATTGCAAAAGAAGCGGTAAGCCATATTAATAAAAAAAGTACTAAGTGGTGGATCAAATTTTCTAAAGTGAATTAAGAGGCTCTGTCTAAAATCTCTTCAGCTAGTTCTGTCATTAAGGTCTTAATTTCTGAATTTTCTATGATCTGCAACGCATTTATCGATCTTTCACTCCATATTGAAGCTTGTTTTTTTGTGAAAAGCAAAGATTCCCTTTTTTGCAGGATTTCTAGAAATTTGTCTAGATCACTATGATTTGGTGTAGGTTTTTGAAAGGTTTCTTTTATAAATTTTTTTTCAGCGACAGAAGAATTTTCGTATGCATGAATTAACGGTAGAGTTATTTTTTTTTCAAAGAAATCGTTACCCCTATTTTTCCCCATTATATTTTCATTACCCAAGTAATCTAAGAGATCATCTATAATTTGAAAACTGGTGCCAATACACTCACCATAAACTTTTAGAGCTTCGATTTGCGACTCACTCGCTTCAGTAATTTCTGCTCCCGCCTGGCATGCTGCTGAAAAAAGAGCTGATGTTTTACCTTTAATTACTTTCAAATAATCCTCTTTCGACGCATCGAGCTTTTTTTCGATACCAACTTGTAGAATTTCACCCTGTGAAATAATCGCAGAAGCGTCTGATAAGGTTTTCATGATTCTCAATGACTGAGTTTTCACCATTAGCTGAAATGCCCTTGAGAAAAGGAAATCACCTACTAAAACAGAATATTTATTTGTCCAGATTATATTAGCTGTCTTCAAACCTCTTCTTTTTTCACTGCGATCAATGACGTCATCGTGGAGAAGCGTAGCTGAATGTATGTATTCTATAGCAGCTGCTAAAAAGGTATCCCTGTCCCCCTGATAATCAAAAAGTTTGGATGCTGCCAATGTCATAAGTGGTCGAATTCTCTTTCCCCCTGAATGAATTAAATGGGAGGAAATGTCTCCTATAATTGGAGCGTCTCGTGAGGTGAGATGTTCCTCAATAACTTGGTTTGTGTTTCTAACCTTTTCAGATAGTAAATCGGATAGTTTTGATATAGATCT
>CACHJY010000038.1 GCA_902580265.1 uncultured Alphaproteobacteria bacterium | reverse complement strand
ATTACTTAAAGCTCTTGATAGGTTGTTTGGTCGTATACGTACCTTTCTTTCATGGTTCTTGAAATTTGACTGCCATTCTAATTTTTCATGCAAATTCTTACTGTTGCTTTTTAGAAAATCATAAAGATCAATTAATGAAACCTCTTTGACCTTTTCTGTTTGCTGGTTTTTAGAAAATTCTAAAAATTCATCAAGTATGTTTTGCATTACTTGGATATCTTTCAACATCTCTTTTGTCTCGATATCTTCTTCTTTCAGCGCTAATGCTAGTTTAAGACGCGTTAAAGGTGTACGAAGATCATGACTAACCCCTGATAGCATTTGTGTTCGTTGCTCAATTTGTCTCTCAAGTCTTTTTCTTATCTCAAGAAATGCTGAGCCAGCCTTTCTAATCTCTATCGATCCCGTTGGCTTATAGCTAAGCGATTGCCCTTTTCCGAAAGCTTCTGCTACGGATGCAAGAGTCTTTATAGGTTTAATTTGGTTTCTTAGAACCATAAGCAATAAAAATCCTAGTATAATTGTTAACAGCACCATAAGCACTAGCAACTGATGAGGATTTGATGCCGTGAATCTTTCCCTCTCTATCTCAAATTTTAAGTAAGACTTATTTGGAAGGCTCGTGATTATTGTAACGATGCCATTAGATTTGAGGTCAATATGCTCAATATTCGGCACATCATTTTTAAGAATTTTTATAAGGGTTATACCAGAAAAGTCATAAGGATGTTTTTGAAAAAAATTATTATTACTTCTTTTGTTTACTATTGATAAATTTATATCAAATTTTTCTTCCATTTCTTTCAAAAACAAATCTTTTGCATCATTTTGCGCTTTTTCATGACGATCTAGAACATAATTCATCTGTAAGACAGTGCTTTTTGCTAATTGCGTTGTTACTTGTTCGAAGTATCGTTGTATGAAGGCAAAGCCTATTATGGCTTCCAAAATGATAATTGGTAGAATGATAATCAAAAGGGTTCTTCCGAAAAAGCTTCTTGGCAGATATTTTTTCAGCTTTAAATATTTCATAATTCTACTATTTTTGTGACAATTATAATGTAATCTAACAATATGGCCATAAGCTTTGATACAAAACATAATCCAATAATTGGTAAGGCAGAACAACTTGAAGAGGATTTGGTAGTAATCACTGCAGATAATGCCAGTCCCATGACCTTTACTGGGACCAGAACCTACATATTGGGTAGTGACAATTTGATAGTTATTGATCCTGGCCCTGATAGTGCTCAACATTTCAATTCAATAATGGAATATATTGGAAGAAGGAAATTAACAGATATTATTTTGACGCACTCGCATGTTGATCACTCGCCACTCTCTAGGCGTTTGAAATATGAGACTGGAGCCTCAATTATTGGATTTGGGTCTGCTGATGAAGCGCGAACAAGTTTTATGAAAAAACTCTCGTCTTCATTAGATTTAGGTGGTGAGGAGGGTATTGATAAACATCTATCTCTAGATGAAAAAGTGCATGATAAACAAATACTTGAAAGGAATAAGTACAGTTTTGAGGTAATTCATACTCCCGGACACTTAAGTAATCATATTTGTCTTTCCGTCAAGGAGAAAAAGGCCTTGTTCAGCGGAGATCATGTGATGGGTTGGGCTACCACTCTGATTTCTCCACCGGATGGTGATTTGGGTTCTTTTATGAGATCGCTTGAAAAACTATCAAAGAGAGATGAAAAAATTTATTATCCTGGACACGGTAAACCTGTGAAGGAGCCAAAAGAAATGGTATTGGCGCAAATTGCCCACAGGCAAAATAGAGAAATGCAGATATTGAGTTCTATTTCTGAAATTCCAAGAACGCCGGCAGAAATAGTTCAAGCGGTTTACGTCGATTTAAACCCTATGCTCAAACCAGCCGCTGTCAGAAATGTTCTTGCTCATCTAATTGATCTCTATGAACGGGGGAATGTTACAGTTGATACATTTGCTATTAGTGCAAAGTTTTCTAAAGTGAATTGAAAATTATTATTATTTTCCTTGAAATAAAGCTTAAATTAGTGCAAAAATTCTTGGTGTTCCGCAGTAGCTCAGTGGTAGAGCAGTTGACTGTTAATCAATTGGTCGTAGGTTCGAACCCTACCTGCGGAGCCATAAAATAAGCGTTTTCCTGACATGTCGTGTATTATGTAGCTCTCTGGGGCAACATGGGGGAAACAAATCTCATCATATTTCTTGATTTGTAACTATTTGTGGTACCATTTGCGTACCAAATATTTAGGAAAATCGGATGCGTGAGCTGAGTGCAGAAGAATTGGTATCTTTGAGTAATGAGGAACAAAAGCTTTGGGTTTTTAAACAAGAATGGCTCAAATACTAACTTTCTTAGACTATTAGCCTTTTCACGAGCTTCCTTAAGTGAGACCATTGGGTATCTACCACCTATTCAAGAGGCATTGGGGATGAATGCGGAGCAGCTTGAGAGCTATCTTTACAACAAGTAAGTATAATTATAAAAAAGCTATAACTTCTATCAATTTTCAGTTTTTTAATAATTCATAATATTTTCGTATGATTCTGTACAAACATAAAGGGCCGCTGTATTAATTTGCTGACAAGATAAGTGTGACACTATATAAACCTTTATGACCAAGTATGACACTATGGTCGTTGGTTCGATCCCAACCTGTGGAGCCATATTTTCCCAGTAAAATCAACCACTTAAAATTTTTGGTGACAAGTTTGGTGACAAACTTTTTTTCTAAAAAAAATATTTGGTGATAAACAAAAAATACTGGCGGTAGGAAATCCAAAAACGCCATTGTTGAAATTTGTTGGTTAAAACGCGGTTTCTAGCGCCTATTTGTCACGCTTAGTCAAATGTTGGTTGTAAATTACGTTTACTATCCATACTGTTGAGTTATGAACCCCGAAATAGATCGTAAAATAGCTGTAATCCTAGTTGCTGATGTTGTTGGATACTCTAAGCATATGGAAAGAGATGAGAATGCTACGATTAAAAGCTACAATGAATGCGAAAAGATTCTAAATAAGCTTCTCAAGAAATATAAAGGCTCTGTCTTCAATACTGCGGGTGACTCAGTCTTGGCAGAGTTTCCCAGTGCAGTTAATGCCGTCGAATGTGGGGTAGACTTTCAAAGTGAAATGAAAAAAAGGAACGATTCAAATAATACGGACGTAAAGCTTAAGTTCCGCCTTGGCATTAATATGGGTGATGTCGTAAAAAAAGAGGATAACCTTATTGGTGACGGCGTGAATATAGCCGCCCGTTTAGAAGCTCTCGCCCAACCAAATGGTATCTCTATATCTAAAAGTGTATATGACTTTGTTGTACCTAAGACCAAAATGACGTTTAATGATCTTGGTGTGCAAAAGGTGAAGCAGAATGAGTTTCACGCCTTTGATATCCTTCTTGATCCTTCACAGAAAAGAAAGCTTAATACGAAAGTTAAATCTAGATTGTTATTATTAACAAGTACAGCGGGCGTTTTACTAGCTGTCTTTCTGGCTATAGTCTTGAATTTGTATTTTCTGAAGTCTGATAATGGAGAAGTTTCAGATCAAGTAATGGAGTACAAAGTCTTGGGACGAACACTGTTAATACTTCCATTTGAAAACAATAGCCCAAATGAGTTTGATTACGTTGCCAAAGGAATCACTGATCATCTTCAGTCTACTTTACCATCAACAATTCTCCTTAATATTGTGCCAAGAGGAAAAAGTGAGCAAATCAAAATCGAAAAAATTAGTAATGAAAACTTAAAAACGGATCTTGATATAAGCTACGTTTTAAGTGGCAGAGTCTCTGTGGTTAAAGAAAGGTTCAGACTTAGCTTAGAATTGCTAGACATACATACAAATGAAATACTATTTTCCTCAAATTCTCAGTTTCAAGTGGCCGATTTATTTTCTGCTCAGGACCAAATTGATTTCAGTTTAATGAAACAGATACAAACAAAATTAACTATGGGAAGTGTTCTGTCGGCTAAGTATGAAGATCATTTTATTGATAGAACCACCTATAATAAAATATTAGCGCTCAGAGTAGAAGAAAATGCAGTCCAACGGACAAAAACTTCCTTGGAAATTGAGAATGAATATAAGAAGATATACGAACAGAATAAAGCTAATCCTATGGCAGCCTATTTATACGCAAAAGCCATTCACAACAAAGTAAATTTTGGTGACAGTAAAAATATCAAAGGGGATGTGCTTAATTTGATGAACGTTGTGAATCAGTCGATCCAACAAAATCCGACTAACTCGGAATTATACGCATTTAAGGCATTTGTTAGAGACTCTTATTTTAGATTTTTCTTGAATGGGTTAAAACCTAGAGAACTTAGAATTGAGAATAAAAAAATTACAAAAAAAGCGCTGCAGATGGAGCCAAATAACCATGATACTTTGTATTGGAGCAGTAAGTTTTATGCGAATATTGGAAATGCTAAATTAGCGGCACCACTAATTGAAGAGGTAATATCAATTGCGCCCTTTGGACCTGATGAACGTAAAGCTTTTCGATGCAGAGTTTATCTCGGTGCATTTGACCTCCAAAAAGCTGAGGAAGTTGCAAAAGACTTAATTGCTTTAGATGACAAAAAATCAGTATTTCTTGGCATGATATTTAGTGCATTTATTGAAGCAAAAACTAATAGACTTACTTCAGCCAAAGATACTTATAAACAAATTTTGGTTCAATATAATTTGTCCTCTAAGGAAGCTATAGCTGAGTTTAGAAAATATACTGGAGGAGATCCTTATTATAAATATGAGGTTTATAACGTACTTGAGTCTTTATCACCCAGACAATAAAGGCAAAATTTAAAGATTTTAATGCCTATAAGCTTTTGATAAAATATCATAAAATAGTGCATCTATTTACGACCTGTTCAATGCTCTATTCTCTGCTGCAAACACTATCCGCGGAGCAACTTTCCAAAATAACGACAAATTTTCTGCGCACTTTTTCTGATAATTACAAGATTAGTGTGACACTATATAATTCTTTATGGCAAAGTATGACATTTTATGACCAGGTATGACACTATGTTCGTTGGTTGGATCCTAACCTGAGGAGCCATATTTTATAGAAAAACAAAAACTTACTTTTTCTGGTAACAGATTTGGTGACAACCTTTTTTTGTAAAACCAAACTGGTGGTTGGAAATCGAAAACCTCCGCTATTGAAATTTATCTGGGAAATTGAGAATCTTGCCCTTGTTTAAGACTTTAGTTAAATGATCATTGTAAAATACGTTCACAATTCATACTGTTAAATAATGAACACCGAAATAGATCGCAAAATAGCTGTAATACTTGTTGCCGACGTTGTTGGCTATTCCAAGCATATGGAAAGAGATGAGAATGCTACGCTCAAGGCCTATGCAGAATGTGAGAAGATACTTAAAAACTGTCTCAAGAAATACAAAGGATCTATTTTTAATACAGCCGGTGACTCAGCCTTAGCCGAATTCCCCAGTGCAGTAAATGCCGTTGAGTGTGGAGTTGCCTTTCAAAATGATATTAAGAAAAGAAATGAATCCGATAAAACAGAGGTAAAGCTTGAGTTTCGTATTGGTATTAACATGGGTGATGTTGTTAAGAAAGAAGGTAATCTTTTTGGGGATGGAGTAAATATTGCAGCACGATTAGAAGCATTAGCCCAACCTAATGGTATATCCATATCCAAAAGTGTCTATGACCTCGTTGTCCCTAAAACCAAGATGACATTTAATGATTTAGGCGTACAGAAGGTAAAGCAAAATGAGTTTCATGCTTTTGATATTCTTCTTGATACGTCACAAAAGAGGACATTAAAAACGAAGTCTAGCTCTATAACACCTATCATTGGCGCTGTTGCTACCGCTTTGGTAATAGGATTAACTACTCTATTTTTTGTATTGCCTGGTTCTGAAAAACAGACTGTCGAGATTTCATCTAAACCAGTTTTACTCGTAGAACCGATTTCGGCCTCTGGTCTAAGTGAAAGTCAAAAGGGATTTGAAAAAGGTGTCACGGAAAGTATGATAGCAACGCTTTCTTCTTATACAAGTATAAAAGTTTTATCCAGCAGTACATCTTTTCACGTAGCTGAAACAGGAATGCAAGATAGAGATATTCACGATAACTATGGAGTAGATTTTATTGTTAGTGGATCACTTCAAGTTATATTAGACAATGCAAGATTAAATTTGGAACTTCGAAATTTAGATACCAACGAACTTATTGTAACTAAAAACAGAACTTTTGAACTGAATAATATTTTCGAAGAACAGGATAAAATAAGCAATGAAATGCTTAAAGTGATCCAAGTGGATCTCACCGCTGGCAATGACGCTTCAAAATATCTGTCCTTTTATAAGACTATTGATGACTACACTCTAGGGTTAAATTTCAGAGCTGAATGGCGTAGGGGCAATTTGGAAGGGCATCGAAAGGCTCAAGCAATATTAGATGATCTACAATCCAGATACCCTGAAGATAACGCATTGTTATTGGCCATGGAGGCATGGACTATTTTTCAACGGATAATGTATAAGATTAGTAGCGATCCAGAAAAGGATAAGAAAAAATTACAACTCGCTCTGGATAAGTCTATTGAGGTTGACCCTAAATTCCCTGATTCTTACTTGGCTAGGGCATATATATATCCACAACTTTTCAATGGAACTTGTGAGGCTTCCATGAGCGACCTAGAAAAAGCTGAAGAAAATGGAAGCAGTTCAGAGAGCCTTGTAATTGGAGCAGGTCTTTACAACATGTGTGGTCAAACTAGTAAATCTATCCTGAGAATGAAGGAACTTCTTACGTTAGTACCTAATGACCCGGGACTTTTTTATACTAAGATGTTATCCATGTTTTTGTTCATTGAAGGTGACTATGATGAAATTATTGAGCGCGTTGGAGAAAACATAGATGCTGTTGACATAGATCCATTGATACTGATTATGTATTCTGTGATAAACTATAAAGAGAATAATAAGAAGGCAGCATTAGAATATTTTAGCCGAGCTAGGAAGGTAGGATTTGGAGTGGAAAAATTTAAGTATTTTTTTCGTCTCAATCAAGAAACTATTAATGATTCTTTAAAAATACTCACCCAAATGGAAAAAGAACTGTAGTTTGGTATTTGTTCTTTTTTTCCGATTCAGAATCTAGTGTCTAATTGGCACACTTAATCAATCTTGGTTGTAAAACACGTTCACTATCGGTACTGTTTAACTATGAACACCGAAATAGATCGCAAAATAGCTGTAATAGTTGTTGCCGATGTTGTTGGTTACTCCAAACATATGGAAAGAGATGAGAATGCTACGCTAAAAGCCTATGCCGAATGTGAGAAGATACTTAAAAACTGCCTTAAGAAATATAAAGGATCTATCTTTAATACCGCCGGTGACTCAGCTTTGGCTGAGTTTCCAAGTGCGGTAAATGCCGTTGAGTGTGGTGTTGCCTTTCAAAATGACATTAAGAAAAGAAATGAAGCGGATAAAACAGAGGTAAAGCTTGAGTTCCGTATTGGT
>CACHJY010000037.1 GCA_902580265.1 uncultured Alphaproteobacteria bacterium | reverse complement strand
CATTTTTCTCCGAGACAGGAAGTGGTATAAAATTAGCAGATAGGAACCTAGCTACAATTCTATTTACTGATATAGAAGACTCGACGAGGCAGATGACCGAAATGGGCGACAAACAATGGTCAGAAAAAATGAATACACACGATGAAATAATGAAAAATACAATTGAAAGTTTCAACGGGAAGTTAGTTAAAAATACAGGTGACGGCGTGCTGGCCGTTTTTGATGGGCCAGCAAGATCAATTGAGAGCGCAATTGCTGGTATAACGAAACTGAATGAAATTAATTTAAAAATCAGATGTAGCTTGCACGTAGGTGAAGTGATATGGCGTAACGATGACATAACAGGAATAGCAGTTAATATTGCAGCAAGAGCGCTAGAAAAGTGTCAGAGTAATAGAGTTATTATTACAAAGAATTTGAAGGATCTTTTAGGCCGAACAAAATTCTCTGTGATACCAATTGGAGACTATACTTTGAAAGGGCTTGAAGGAAATTGGGAATTATTCGAAGTTGAAAACTATCAATAAAGGGAAATATGTTACCTAAGTTTAAACATAAACAACTAAAATTTAATGAAGGAGACTTAATTTATTCTATCGGGGATGAAGCAAAAAACGTGTATCTAATTCATAGTGGTCATATCAGTATAAGATCTAAACACGGACTGGAGCTAGGAAACCTTGGACCTGGAGAAATTTTTGGTGAAGTGGGTAGAGTAATTAATTCTCCCCGAACGGTAACAGCCAAGGCAAAAACTGATTGTGTTGTATATGAAATTAATTGGGGAAATCTTCAAAAGAAGTTAGATGAAGCCGACCCTGTCTTAGTGGCTATTACCAGAGGCCTATCTTTGAGAATTGGAGACGCAAATGACCTTGCAGAAAAATTATGGCTTGAATTAAGTGTTTATAAATCGCTTGAATAATAACGAAGTCATTTTTTCTCAATAAGGTTCAGCCAGTTTTCGTAAATAAGCTTTGCTCCATTTACAAGTGATCTCCTATTTTTTCGTTGATACTCAATTATTCCTTCAATACCCTTTTTGCCAAGAGCGTTGTAAAAATCATTGTTTTTTTAAACGAAGTGTCTCACGAACTTCTTTCGCTGACATGATCTTGCTCCCCGAGTTTTCGATAACATTTACAGCTTTTTCAACCAATTGGTAGTTCTTTGCTAAATGCCCCTTTTCCAACCAAATATTATCTTCCAATCCCACTCTCACATTTCCTCCTGCCAGAGTAGCCATTGCAACATAAGGGATCTGAAATTGCCCTATAGAGAATGCAGACCAAGTCCAGTCTTTTGGAATATTATTCACTAAAGACATAAACGTATTTATATCGTTTGGAGCGCCCCAGGGTATACCCATACAAAGCTGTAAAAGAACGGGGTCTCTTATCAGACCTTCGTTTACTAGTTTTTTTGCCAGCCAAAGATGTCCTGTATCAAAAACTTCAATCTCAGGAAGAATGCCTAAATTGGTGATCTTTGAAGCCATTGCCATTAGCATTCCCGGTGTGTTGGTCATTACATAGTTATCCTCAGCAAAATTCATTGTGCCACAATCTAGAGTACAGATTTCTGGTTTACATGTAACAAGATGCCTAATTCTTTCCGATGCCCCTATCATATCTGTTTCTGGTTCTTTAAGTGGCAGTGGGTTTTCAGCGTCGTGACCAAGATAAATATCGCCTCCCATTCCGGTAGTTAAGTTCAAAACAACATCGGTTTCTGAGTCTCTAATCCTTTTTGTTACTTCTTCATAGAGATCAACGCGACGGCTTGGTATGCCGCTTTCGGGATCTCTTACATGACAATGTACAATAGCAGCTCCAGCTTTAGCGGCGTCGATCGCACTATCTGCAATTTCTTTTGGTGACCTTGGTACTTCTCGACTTTTATCTTGTGAACTTCCCGAACCAGTCACAGCGCAGGTAATAAAAACATTTTTATTAATAGCCAGAGCCATGCTTACCTCATTGAATTAAAGGAAGGTCTTTGATTAATCCTTCTCTAAATTCCTGATCAGCGATATTAACTAATATTTTTTTGTTTTTATTCCAGTATCCATATTTGATCATGCCAACCCCAATATTACTCTTAAAATTAGGAGAGAACGCTCCCGAGGTTAAGCTTCCAACTATAGTTCTTTTATCTGTATCAAAAACTTGTAATGGTCTAGATATTGTTGGAAGTTTAGGTCCTTTATAAATAACACCTCTTATACGTCTTTTAATCCCATATCTAGTCTGCCGTTGGAGAAATTTTTTCCCAATATAATCTGCTTCTTTGTTTATATCCAAGAACTTGTCCATGTTACATTCAAGTGGTGTGTTCTCCACGGTCATTTCATTACCATAGGATAATAATCCTGCTTCTACTCTATCTATAATGTTTGGAGATCCTGGCCTTATGTTTTCTGATCTACCAGCTTCTAAAATTGTTTCCCATAGAGATGCACCGAGTTCTGGTCGAGATAGATAGATCTCAAAACCACCAATTCTAGAGTAACCGGTTTTAGCTATTAGTTGAGAAGAACCATCAAGTGAAAAATAGTCGAAATTAAATTTTTTAATTGAATATATCTGCTCACCAAAAACTTTGGCCAAAACATCGGCAGCTTTTGGTCCTTGCACTGCCAAAGGCCACACGTCAGGCTCCCTTATTCTTACGTTCAAGCCAAAACCAATAGCTAACCCTCTAGCCCACAATAACACATCTGAGTCTGCAACGGATAGATAGTAATGATCGGCACTTATTTTTATAAGAATAGGATCATTGATTATGCCACCATTTTCATCAGTCAAGGGAACGTAAAGACATTTTCCTGGTTGCAGTTCTGAGATTGATCTTGGCGTCATTAACTCAATAAGTTTGAGTGCATCTTTACCTTTGATTTCAACTTGCCTCTGACAGCCAACGTCCCAAATTTGAGCATCTTTTTGTAGGTGCAAATAATCATCTTCAATTGAGTTTTGAAATGACTTTGGAAGTAGTGTATGGTTCACTACGGAAAAACCTGTTACTCCATACTTTTCGACAGAGGCAGTAAAAGGTGTTCTTCTGATCCTTCTAGAGAAATTTAGCTTATTTTGAATATTCATTATTATTCTCCTGACCACCAACTAGAGGCGCCGTTTTGAGATACGATAATGGGAATATGGAATTTTTCATTTTCTGAACTGAAAGATACCCTAAAAATTATATCACTACAGTATATACCTTTTTTCTTAATAAGAATATCCGATAGTTTAAATTCAATCTCAAAAATTCTATTGGTTGTAAGGGGAAAGTCAAAGTTCTCTAAAAGGCGTCCCCCCGCATCAGTTTTATTAGAAAATATTTTCTTTTTTGCCCCATCTGGCTCAATAAGTGTAAGGGTAACTGTTAGTCCAGCGACATGAGTGCCGTTTTCAGAATTTAATACATGTGTGCTTATTGAGGGCATTATTATTCTATAGAAGCCTTATCTCTTTTATCGCTTGTAGCTGCAACAATTGGGCTAATAACGCCTTTTGTTTTTACGTTAACACAAGCAGGTTTCCCGCTGTCTATTGCTCGCCTCACAGCCCCTTCAATCTCGTCTCTGTGAGTCACCAGCTCGCCATAACCTCCCATCCCTTCAAACATTCCATGAAATGGTATATCTCTGAAATCTGTCGCAAAATGAGAACCGTCCTTGAACAATCTTTCCTGTTGTTGTGATATACAATCTAAACCACCATTGTTATCGATAATTATAACGATCGGCAGGTTTTCTTGAAAAGCTGTCTCAATGGATAATCCCCCGCTAAGGAAAGCGCCGTCTCCAGAAATTAATACAACCGTCTTTGCTTTATTGAGCCGTTTTGCCGACAGTGCAAATGATACACCAACGCCTAGCATTGAATAGGAACCAGGATGCATTATTTGAGAAAGAGCTAATCCATTAGAGGCCATAATATTAACAGCAATTTCTGACCAAAAATGAGTATTGCCTCCATCAAAAACCAAGATATCTTGGTCAGTCATACACTTTTGTACAGAAAGAGAAAGCTCTAAAGGGTGAATTTTTCCACCACTCCATGCTGAAGAATTCGTTGTTTCAACTAGATTGTTTACAGACGCATTCACCCATTTTTTTCTTTCCTCAATATTTTTAACTAGCCAATCTTTTTCCAAAGAGAATTTATCCCTATTATTTGACTCTAGTAGACTCTCAAAAAAAGCTCCAGGATCACTCAAAAGCAAATGGTCAGCAGCTCTATTAAATTCTATTTCTTCATGCGAACCGTTGACACATATTAACCTCGAACTTGCAGGAAATAATGGTGGATTGCCGAAATTCATTTGATTATCCAAGCGACCTCCAACCATTATAATGCAGTCGGACTCATTGAACGCAAACTTTGAAGGATGGTACTGATGCACATCGGCAAGCCCCAGAAAAGCCTTGCAATTTTCATTTAATAATTTTTGGTGATATGGCACATTTAAAATTGGTATTTTAATTTCATCACCCACTTGCTTTAACAGGTCTTCATTTTTTGACCACCATATCCCATGTCCGCCGATAATGATGGGCTTTTTTGAAGACTTTATAATTCCTATTATCTCATTTAGTGCTGAGGGCTCAGGCCATGCTTTGTAGGTCTTTGATTCTTTTCTAGTAAATGGACGCTCCATATCTGAGGAGGTTTCATCAAAGGAAGAAAACATTATGTCTACAGGCATACTTAGATGAACCGGGCCTGGATAACCACTTGTCGCTATTCTCCACGCTCTATCCACGAACTCAGGAATTCTATTTCCATCTGTTATTGATGCACTGTATTTTGTAAGCGGTCTTGCGATGGAAACGTCATCTATTTCCTTAAATCCTCCAGCACCTTGCTTTTTAAGAGTGGATGAGCCTGTAACAAAAATTACAGGAGATCGTTCCCCCCAAGCCTCCATCATGGCAGGTATAGCATTCGCAAACCCCTCTGGTCCAACTAAACAAACAGTGGGTTTCCTTGAAAGCCTCGTATGGCCGTCTGCCAAATGGCCGGCAATTTGTTCATGTGGGCAATTTATCACAGGTATTTGATGATTCATGAAACCCTCAAGCGCGGGGTTACAAAATCCACCTGCGAGTGTAAATACATGTTCTATTCCTTTCTCTTTTAAAGATTTAGCTAAAAGCTGTCCTCCTCGAACCATATTATTATCTTTCATCTGGTTAATCCCCCTTATGCGAATAAACTATCTTCATTTTATCCATTGCGCTAACTCCTAAATCAGATGATGCAAAAGGACCACCATGCAATTTGTTGCCTTCGTCTGCAAATTCTTCGGTTAAGTCATCCGCAAAAATTTTATTTGCGTAAATCTCGGCATTATCTTTGGGTTTGAAACCAATATGCCCTGAGTCTATGTTGCTCAAATTAGAACGATCATTATCTGATACTCCATAAATAACTGAATAACCGGTGTGTGCAGTATCAATTGCTTTCATAACCAATTGAACTAAGTCATCATACGATAGCCAACTAGTTAAACTTCTTTGCGTTGTTACTGGTGAACATGTAGCAATTCGTAAGCATACCGCTTCAACACCACATTTGTCGAAATACATACGGGCCAAATTTTCAGTAAAACACTTTGATAGCCCATAAAAACCATCGGCTCGGTGTGCAGTTTTCGGCCTTAATGTTTTTGTTCTTTTATACATGCCGACTGCATGTATAGAACTTGCGTAAACTACCCTCTTGCAGTTATTTAGGCGAGCTGCTTCCCAAATATTATAGGAGCCAATGAAATTAGCACCTAGCATATCGTTAAATGGCACTTCGTCGACTAAAGCTCCAAAATGGCAGATAAGTGAAACGCCTTTTGTTAGGTCACGTATTTGATTAAAATTTGATAAATCAGCTGAGAAATATTTTTCATTTTCATTGAGTTTTCCAATATTTTCTTTTATGTCAGTTGACACCAGTGTGCTGCAAATTTCTGAAAGGGGCTCTCTCAGATAAGAACCCAATCTACCTCCTGCGCCTGTAAGCAAAATTTTTTTTTCCATCAACACCTCTATAAGAAATAATTATAAAGAAAACTTTTTTTTTTAGGACTCATTTATCTCGATTTCTCGTTTTATCGCCAAAACAGATGAAATAGTAGAAACACAGTACGGCACGCAGAAAGTTAAAAGAATTTTAAACCAATCGACTGATTTCATATCTTGAAAAATTATTCTGTCGCCATGATTTATCAGGGCAAGGATACAACCAACGATTAGAGCAATCCTTACAGCTCTTCTTACTACACTTTTTCGAAGGGCAAGATTTAAAAAGCTATAGTGTGTTGGTATATTTTTCAAAAGAAGAGCTCATAAGAATAATCGATAAACAATATTACGAAATTAATTATTAACAAAAAAGCTCCAAAAATAATCATCAAGTAAACTCTGGATCAGATAGGTCTTGTGATCTATAGCATGCAGTAACGGTATTTGCTAAAAGACAAGCTATAGTCATTGGTCCTACTCCGCCTGGTACAGGTGTGACGCCAGCTACTAAACCAGCCATATCAGTAAAACAAACATCACCCACCAAAGTAGTTTTTTCATCTCCATCAATATTTTTTGTCACGCGGTTTATTCCAACATCTATGACTGTAGCCCCAGGCTTTACCCATTCTTTTTTAATCATCTCAGGCCTTCCTACAGCGGCAACGATAATATCAGCTTGTTCACATATAGTTTCTATATGCTCTGTTCGAGAGTGAGCTATGGTTACGGTACAATTTTCTTGTAGAAGTAAATTAGCCATCGGCTTACCAACTATATTTGATCTACCTACAATTACCGCGTTTTTACCTGAAAGGTTTCCAAGCCTGTCTTTGAGTAATAATAAACACCCTAATGGCGTACAGGGGATCATTGATTTTTGACCCGTATTTAGAAGACCAACATTTGATATATGAAACCCATCCACATCTTTTTTTGGATCGATAGAATTAATTACTTCTTTTTCATTCAGATGGTCAGGTAAAGGTAGTTGGCATAAAATTCCATGAACATTTACATCGTTATTTAATTTTTTTATGAGGTTGAGTAGCACATCGGAAGAAGTTGACGCATCCAGCTTATACTCATAGGAGTTCATTCCTGCTTCTAAGGTTTGCTTGCCTTTATTTCTCACATATAACTGGCTCGCAGGATCCACCCCAACAAGTATTACTGCTAAACCTGGGGTTATCCCGTGTTTTTCTTTTATGATATCTACATATCTTTTTACTTTACCGCGCAGAGTTTGCGAAAACTTTTTTCCGTCAATAATTTCATTCATTATTTACCTCGACTTTTTAAAATAAGCCCTCAACATCGCCTTTTTTATTAAGCATTATCGCCTCCGCGCTTGGAACTTTTGGAAGTCCAGGCATAGTCATAACTTCTCCACAGATAACAACGATGAAACCAGCCCCTGCCGACAGTCTAACTTCTCTTATAGGTATCGCGTGCCCGTTTGGCGCACCCCTTCTGTTAGGATCTGTAGTAAAGCTATATTGGGTTTTCGCCATACAAATAGGGAGATTACCATAACCATCATTTTCCCATAACTGTAGCTGATCCCTAATTGTCTTGTTAGCAAGAACTTCATCAGCCCTATATATTTTTTTTGCAACTCTTTCGATTTTTTCAATCAGAGGCAAATCGTCTTTGTATGTGTAAACAAATTTACTTTTGTTTTCTGCAATTTCAACAACCTTATTTGCGAGAGGTAAGATTCCAGTAGAGCCTTCTGCCCAATGCTTACAGACGAAAGCTTCCGTACCCTTGTCAGCAACATACCGTCTGAGTGCTTCAATCTCTGCATTTGTATCGCTAACAAAGTGGTTTATTGCAACAACAACTGGTATTCCAAATGATTTCACATTCTCAATATGTCTTCCAAGGTTTGCACAACCGAGTTGTACAGCTTGAATATTTTCGGCACTCAGATCATTTTTGGAAACTATCCCTCCGTTCATTTTCATAGATCTGACTGTGGCAACTATTACGGCAGCGTCGGGCTTTATCCCTGCTTTCCTACACTTTATATTTACAAATTTTTCGGCGCCAAGATCGGCTCCAAAACCAGCTTCTGTTACTACATAATTAGCTATCTTTAAAGCGGTCTTTGTAGCGATAACAGAATTGCAACCATGGGCTATGTTAGCAAAAGGTCCTCCATGAACAAATGCAGGATTATTTTCTAATGTTTGAACGATATTGGGTTGCATAGCTTGTTGTAAGAGTACCGTCATTGCGCCATCTGCTTTAATATCTTTACAAAAAACTGGAGATCTATTTTTTCTATATGCAACGATTATTTCACCTAATCTTCTTCTTAGATCTGAAAGATCATTAGCTAAGCATAAAATTGCCATTACTTCAGAGGCTACCGTGATATCAAATCCTGATTGCTTTGGATATCCATTAGCAACACCTCCCAGGCTTGT
>CACHJY010000036.1 GCA_902580265.1 uncultured Alphaproteobacteria bacterium | reverse complement strand
TAAGAGAGAGAATAGGAGAAAACATTCCTCTTTTTGTTAGGATATCGGCCGAAGATGGGATAGATGGAGGATGGACTATCGAAGATAGTGTTCAATTTTGCCATATCCTGAAAGAAGAGGGGGTTGATGTTGTCGACTGCTCTTCAGGGGGCAATTCATCTAAAGGTGCCACTGCTTCTGGCCAGAAAAGAAATTCAGGATTTCAAGTGCCCTTTGCAGCAAAAATAAAGAAACAAGTAGGTATTAAAACACAAGCTGTTGGGTTGATCAGAACTTTTGAGTTTGCTAATTCCATTTTAAAAGAAGAAAAAGCAGATTTGATCGCATTAGGAAGACAGCATCTTTTTAATCCGTTCTGGACAAATCAGGCAAGAGAACTTGCAAATCAAAATAAAGATTTCGAGGAATGGCCGCAGCAGTATCGCTGGTGGTTAAGTAAGTGGAAGTTAGCATTGAGCGACATTAATGAGAAGCCCTAAACGATGAACCCGCTTTTCGATCAGTTATTTACGAAGAATCAAGCTTCAAAAATTTTTCTTAGTTTTTCTGAAAAAGATAAGACGCTTTCATACGAAAAATTTTTAAACGAAATAAAATGTATGGCAACCCGTCTAAAATCACTTGGATTAAAAAAGGGCGATAGGTTAGTTCTGCAAATAGAAAAATCTCATCACGCTTTTACAATTTATGGAGCGTGTGTTCAGTTGGGTATAATCTTTATACCTTTAAATACGAGTTACACAGGAGCTGAAGTGGAGTATTTTCTTAAGGACAGCGAGTGTAAGATTTTTATAGCTACTACCAAGATGCTGAAAGACTTGGAGGCAAAAGTTAAAAGATTGAGCTGCAAAATAGAAACAATAAATGCTGACTATAACGGAAGTTTTTTTTCTGATTTTGATGAGAATGAGCCTTTAGAGATTATTGAGAAACAAGATGAAGATGATATTGCAGCAATTCTTTACACATCAGGAACAACAGGTCGATCAAAGGGTGCTATGCTCTCTCAAAAAAACTTACTATCAAATGCTTTAACTCTATCAAAGTCTTGGGAATTTACTGCTTCGGATGTATTGTTACATGCCTTGCCCATTTATCATACTCATGGCCTCTTTGTGGCAACAAATATTGCCCTTGTTTCAGGTAGTCAAATAAGATTTCTAAAGAAATTTAATGAAGACGACATTATAGCTAACCTACCTTGTACTACAGTTATGATGGGAGTCCCAACTTTCTATACTAGATTGTTAGCAAACAGAAAATTCAATAAAGATATAACAAAAAACATGCGCCTTTTTATTTCTGGAAGTGCACCTTTATTAAAAGAAACTCACGAGAAATTTGAAAATATCACGGGGCATAAAATTCTAGAACGATATGGAATGACAGAAACCAACATGATAACTTCAAACCCCTATATTGGTGAAAGAAAAGCAGGGACTGTCGGTATGGTTCTTGAAGGTGTTGATATCAGGGTAGTAGCCTTAGAGAGAAAAAATGAAACTGTAAAAGATGGGGATATAGGGGTTGTGGAGGTAACAGGCCCTAATGTCTTTAAGGGGTACTGGAAACAACCCGAAAAAACAAAAAGCGAATTTAGAGACGACGGTTACTTTATTACCGGTGATATGGGCTACATAGATCAGGATAAATACCTTACAATTGTAGGACGAAATAAGGACCTTATAATCACAGGAGGTTTAAATGTTTATCCAAAAGAAATTGAGACAGTTATTGATACAGATCGCAACGTTGAGGAGTCCGCGGTGGTTGGAGTTTCACATCCAGATTTTGGTGAGGGTATGATAGCGCTAATAGTTGAGAAAAAAGGGCATAGTATTAACATTCAAAATCTTCATGAGATCCTTGTAAAAAATCTTGCGAGTTTCAAATTACCAAAAAAAATACATATAATTAAAGAACTACCAAGAAACTCAATGGGAAAAGTCCAGAAAAATATTTTAAGAGATATATACAAAGATGAATTCAGAGAAACCAATAAGTAAATTAGAGATAATAAAACAGCAGATTGTGGCACAGGAAATTGAAGCAGGCCAAAAAAAAGGCTCTGTTAAACTAATTGCTGTATCCAAAACAAAACCTATGGATCAAATAAAGGCCGTTATAGACGAGGGTCAATCTCACTTTGGCGAAAATAAGGTGCAGGAGGCTTTGTTAAAGTGGCAAGAATTAAAGAACGAAAATAAAGATATAGATTTACATCTCTTAGGCCCACTGCAGTCCAATAAAGTTAAAAAAGTGTTAGGCTTATTTGATTATATACATAGCTTAGATAGAAACTCTTTAGCCGAGAAGATATCGGACGAAGTACAAAAAAGAGGATTCTGTCCAAAAATCTTTATTCAGGTTAATACAGGTTTAGAGCAACAAAAAGCCGGTGTAGAGCCTGAAAAACTAAATGAATTTATGGAAGTGACCAGGAAGTTTATGGATTTAAACATTGTGGGGTTAATGTGTATTCCACCCATTCACGAACCACCTGAAAAACATTTTAAGTGTCTTAAAAAGCTAGCTGATGAAAATGGTCTTCCTGAACTGTCAATGGGAATGAGTTCAGATTACATAACAGCGATAAATTGTGGCGCAACATTTGTACGAGTGGGCACTGCTATTTTCGGTTTAAGGGAATAAATTCAAAAAAGGTGACCACTTTTTTTTGCTTTTGTTTTCAAGTAGTTTTCATTGTTAGGGTTCATACTTACTATCAGGGGCACTCTTTCTTTTACTGTGATCCCATTATTAGTTAAAAGCTCAATTTTTTTTGGGTTGTTAGTCATTAGCTTTACTTCGCTTACGCCCAATGATTTTAAAATCTTTGCAGCAATTTCCAGATCTCTTTCATCATCTTCAAAACCCAGCCTATGATTAGCATCAACAGTATCAAAACCTATGTTTTGCAGATGATATGCTCTCATTTTGTTAGCTAAACCAATTCCTCTACCTTCCTGATTTAAGTATAACAAAATTCCTGTTCCTTCATTTCTCATTTTTGACATGGAGACACTAAATTGCTCCCCGCAATCACATTTTTCTGAACCGAGTAAATCACCCGTAAAACAAGCTGAATGTACTCGTGTTAAAGCGGGTTGAGTGATTTTAGGATTTCCAAATACTATCGCATAATGTTCAGTTAGATCTGTTACTTCTCTGAAAACAGTTAGACTTATGTTTTTATATCCCTTTATTGGTAATTGGGCTGAACTCAGAGTTGGCAAAAAGTTTGCATCGTCATTTTTAAACTTTAAATCTCTGATATCAGATTCAGAGATCTGGGAGGACACTAACTTGTCTCTCATGCTTTTTGGTATTTCTATAAGTATTGATGCAGGCAAAAGCCTTGCTTTTTTACAAAGAGAAAGCGAAACACTAGCAATGTCGAAGTTACCGTCTCTCTCACTATGGAATGGACCTTTAAATGGGTAATCTAAGTCTTTTGAAGGGTCTGCGATAGCTTGTAAAAGTTGTACATCTATTTTTTCTCTAATTGAAATTCTAGTAACCGATTCATTATATATTCTGGCCTTAAGTACTTTTGCTCTTCTATTGGTAATAGCTATCTCAAAATTTTGGTTTTTCGCAATGTCACGTATCTTTTCTAGTTTCTCAGGATATAGTGTTTCTATTGCTGCAATTAAAACAAATTGTTCAGCATCATATAAGATGATAGGCAGGCCTAATCGCAAATCTGATTTTAGTCTTGAGGATATTTCAGACGAGGTTAAAAACATTTTTATTTTGTCAAATGGTTTAGAATTTCAATTTTCATGTTAGATTGATGCTAAGGAAATTTTTAATATATGTATATCTATTAATTATCATAAGCTTAAGGTAAAGAACGTGAACTTAGCAATTATAACATCAAATATGTTTTTTCGAGAGAGCTTGAGGAGTCTATTGGAAAATCATCATTTCAGAAATGGTAAGAATATAATTGTAAAAGATTTTACTTGGAAAAATATTGAAGAGTTTGATGTAATTTTAAGTGATTATAAATTGAGTAGACTTAAAGATTTTCTATCGAATACAAAGATACAAAAAAACAAACTCAAAGACATAGAAAAAATATTAATTACTGAAAAGGGTTTCGAGTTACTGCCAAAGAATAATATTTATCTGAAACGACCATTTAAGTTTGTCGAGCTAGTTGACCTGTTAAATACAATTTTTGAGAGATTGAAAAGTAAAAGAGAGAATAAGAAAATCCTTGGATATATATGCTTCATAATTTCCGATAGAAAGTTAATTTATAAAGATAAAAATTCCGTGGAGTTAACAGAAAAAGAAAGCGACATAGTCTTATCACTATTCGGTTCTTCAGATAGAGGAATAACTAAAGAGGAGGTTATGTCAAAAGTCTGGATGTTAAATCCAAATATGGAAACACACACGTTTGAAACACATCTTTATAGACTAAGAAAAAAGATAAAAGAAAATCTTTTTCTCAACAATTTTATAATAAATAAAGAGGGAAGATATTATTTGAATCATCAACATACCGGCCAGAAAAATTGAAACCACTTGCAATAGCATCATGGAATATAAACTCTGTTAGACTGAGGGTTGGACTAGTTTCCAGATTCTTAAAGTTAGCAGATCCAGATATAATGTGTCTTCAAGAAACAAAATGTATTAATGAAAAACTTCCCTTAAAAAACTTTGAAAAGTTAGGATATAAATTCGCAGCATTTAAAGGGGAGAAATCGTATAATGGTGTTTTGATTTTATCAAAACGAAAAATAGTGAATGTTGAGAAATTCAATTTTTGTGGTAAAGGTGATGCTCGGCACGTCGGAATAGAGCTTGAAGACGGTATAAAAGTTCATAACCTTTATATTCCAGCTGGTGGTGATTTGCCCGATACAAAATTAAACCCAAAGTTTGAACATAAAATCAGGTTTCTTTCAGAAATTAGGGATAAATTTTTCAAAGGTGAAAAAAGGAAAACTATAATCGTAGGAGACTTTAATATAGCCCCTTTGCCAGATGACGTTTGGAGTCACAACGCTCTTTCAAATGTTGTCTCACACACAAAAATAGAAACAGACCTTTTATCAGAGATAAAAAAAAGGGGAAATTGGATTGATACATTTAGAGAAATGAAACCTGATGGAAAATTATATAGTTGGTGGTCATATAGAGCGCGAGACTGGGAGGTTTCAAATCGAGGAAGACGCTTAGATCACATATGGGCAAGTCAAGATCTTAAATCTCAATTAAGCAAAGCCCAAATTTTTTCAGAAGCTAGAGGATGGGAAAGACCTTCTGATCATGTTCCCATACTAGCTATTTTTTGAATCTTTCGTAATCTTTCTCAGTTTTAAAAATTTCATCTGATATGTAATTATTTTTTTGTATATTTTGTAGTGAGACACTTATTCTTTCTCCCATTTGATTTTCGAACTCCCATCCTACTATTGACATAGGCCTTTTATTAAATTCAATTCTAAGGTGGTATTGTGGATTGCGAACTTTTAAAAAAATATAATTATCAAGTTCAACACTTTCACTATTTTTATTTATTAATAAGCTCAAATCATTTTTAATTAAGAATGCTAGAGGAGTAGAAGACAAAGGGTATGTTAGAGGCCCGCTACCGCTGTTTTTGGGATCAAATATCAATACTGCCTGTTGTTTTGATACAATTTGTAAGTTGTGTGGAGGATCATAAGAAAAACGGATTTTTCCCGGTTTTTTTAAGAACAATTTGCCTGTTGCAATATCTCCCGCATGATTAGTTTGAGAGAACTTTGCTTTGAGAGTCCTAATTTCTGCGAGATAGTCCTTAATTAGTACTAAGGTTTGGTTTTTAGAAAGCACGACGTTTGTTGAAAAAATAAAAATAAGAAAGATATTGAAAACTGTTATTAAAAACTTTTTTCTTAAATAAGCTTGTTGTATCATGTTTTGTTTTCAGGAATTAAGACATCACGTTTTCCAACGTGGTTTGCAGGAGATACAAAACCTTTTTCTTCGAGTTTTTCCACTATCTTCGCCGCTCTGTTATATCCAATGGATAATTTTCGTTGAATATATGATGTTGAGCACTTCCTATCTCGTCTCACTATTTCTAATGCGTCTTCAAGAAGATCTTCACCGTCGCTATTGCCATTTGTATTAGGTAGATCATAAAAGCCATCGTTATTTTCAATATTTTTTGGGTCCAATATTTCTTCCCGATACTCAGGCATGCCTTGCCTCTTTAAGTGAGACACAATTTCTTCAACCTCTGAGTCGGATACGAAAGGGCCATGAACGCGTGTAACTTTACCACCATTAGCCATAAAAAGCATATCACCCATTCCAAGAAGTTGTTCTGCGCCCATCTCTCCTAAAATTGTTCTACTATCTATTTTTGATGTTACTTGGAAAGAAATTCTCGTTGGAAAGTTTGCCTTTATTGTTCCAGTGATGACATCTACTGAAGGCCTTTGAGTAGCCATTATAAGATGTATGCCTGCGGCTCTAGCCATTTGAGCCAATCTCTGGATGCAACCTTCTATCTCTTTTCCTGCAACCATCATTAAGTCCGCCATTTCATCAACTATAATGACTATAAATGGTAATCGTTTGGGCTCTTCCCTCTGTTCTTCATAAACCGGTTCACCAGTATTTTGATCAAAGCCTACTTGGACAGTTCTCGAGAAAGTTTCTCCATTCTGGATTGCTTCAACCACTTTCGAGTTAAAGCTTTCTATGTTTCGAACGCCCATCCGTGACATCTTTTTATATCTATCTTCCATTTCTAACACCGCCCATTTCAGTGCTACTACCGCTTTCTTAGGGTCTGTGACCACGGGACTGAGTAAATGAGGTATGCCATCATAAACAGATAGCTCCAGCATTTTTGGGTCAATCATTATTAGTCTACATTGTTCTGGGGTAAGCCTGTACACCAGGGATAGGATCATTGTGTTGATGCCGACAGATTTTCCTGAACCGGTTGTTCCTGCAATTAAAAGATGCGGCATTCTCGCTAAATTTGCTATGACGGGTTCTCCGCCTATATCTTTACCCAAGGCCAATGGTAATTGGAAACGACAATCTTCATAACTTTTTGATGACAAAAGTTCCTTTAAAAAAACTTTTTCTCTAATTGAATTAGGCAGTTCAATCCCGATAACGGACCGACCTGGTATCGTCGAGACTCTGGTTGCCAAAGCAGACATCGACCTAGCTATATCTTCAGATAAGGAAATTACTCGACTAGCTTTCAAGCCAGCTGCTGGCTCCAACTCATATAGAGTTACCACAGGACCTGGTTTGACGGAAATAATATTACCTTTGACGCCATAATCCTCCAATACAGCTTCAAGCATTTTCGCATTTTCATTTAATGAAACAGAACTCACAGAGCTTACTGATTGATGGCTATAGTCACTAAGAAGAGCTAAAGGGGGGTATTGGTATTTTTCTTTATTTAGTGACAAATCAAGTGAAGGCTGCGCTTCGGAGGCAGCCCTACTACTACTCTTAATTCTGTTCGATCTCGTTTTTATTCGCCCATTACCAAAAATACCGATAGTAGCTCTACTCTTAAAACCTCTTAATAGATCTTTTTCATTCTCTTTAGTGGCTGAAAAATTTTGGTCTTTACTGTTGTAACTCTGATTTTCTTCTGCAAGGTCGCTTAGCTTTATTGAATTATTTTTATAATAATCTTCATTAAAGCTCTCTTTATCCGATCGATAGATGATTTTTATGCAGATTTTAAAAGCCTTATATGATCCCATTAACAAAATCATTAAATGCCTAAATCGATTTCTTGTTAATACATTAATTTCATGCTTTCTGAAACCAGCAACAAGAAAAAACAAAAAAATAGAAAAAGTTAAACACACTATCGCAATTGACTGAAGCCACTGATTTATTTCAATGGGTTGATAAATTAGCAATTTCTTCAAAAATGTATCACCAAATATTCCACCAAGACCGTACTCAAAAGGCCAGTTTGCTGGGGGAGCATTGGTTGATAGAAATACTGAAAAAAACGCAATAAAAAAAGGTAGTAAAATTATTCTTTTAAAGAGATAAACTGAAGAAAGACTAAAAAGAAATCTACTAGACCAGGCTAATAAAAATAAAGGCAATGTAATCATAGTAACCCCGATCGCCACATGAAGAGAGTCCGCTAAATAAGAACCAAATTTGCCAAATAAATTAGCGATTTCCCCATCATTAGCATTACGAAAGCTAGGATCATTTTTAGAGTATGTTAAAACAGATAACAGTATAAATAATGATGAAATGAAAAGTAAAATTCCCAAAGTTTTTAAAAAGATAAATTGGAAAAACTTTTTCGAATACTCCTTTGCAGCTGAGTCTGGGTAGTCAACTTTTTCTAAAAAAGACATTATTTCTGCTCGTTTTTTTCTTGTTTATTTCAAGATATGTTTAAATTTAATATACGTTTTTTTGTCTTTAAGGTAAAGGTCAGACTTTTTAATTGATTATTTTATTTTTTCAATACTTAACCCTATGCTCATCAGATCAAATTCGCTATTAGGACGTCCCATTAGCATTAAACCTGAAAAACCCGCTTTCGTTGGCAATGTTAACGCACATAAGTTTAAAGAGTTTGCAATTCGGGTGTTTCGCAATGATAACAAATTCTTTTCAGTAAAGAATTCATTATCATCAAGCAATTGAGTAATGATTGGTGGTTTTATGGGTGAGGTTGGTGCCAATATAGCGTCAAAATTGATAACTTTATGAAGAAAACTCTTCCTTAATTCAAATAGTTTATGTAGGGAAAATATATAATCATGTGCTAAAATGTGTTGTCCGCTTCTAAATC
>CACHJY010000035.1 GCA_902580265.1 uncultured Alphaproteobacteria bacterium | reverse complement strand
AAATCTGTAAGGCCTACAGATCCTATGTCTACTTTATGTAACGAAGATAACCCTCTATTTATTTCACTAAAAACTTTTGCCCTATCATTCTTAGTTAAACTTGGTAAGGAAGGGTCTTCATAAACTACTCCATCAACGAATTCCATTATATAAAAATCTACGCCTAAAATAGATTGATCATTACAATAATGAAGCATCTTTGCCACTGGTACAGGAGTATCATAAAGTGCATTTTGCACTCTATATTCTCTGTCTATAGCATGCGCTGATTTTAATAAGGGCCCATCCGGCTTTCGCCTAATTACATAACTGGTAGAATCTGTTTCAAGTAAAAACGTTGGGTTAGATTGGCCGATAGAAAACTTTTTTACGTGTTTTAAACTTGAAAATCCTTCAATATGATCAGCTAAATATGGAACAAGTTTTTCTTTGTTTAATGGATCTTCAAACATTTTTTTAACTATACGTTAGAAGATGGGCATTATCTCCATCAAATTGAGGTGTAGAGTTAAAGCTATGAAGATAAAAGGACCTCGGGGTATAAATGAACTTTGAGACTGATGTATTTTTTATTTGCAAATTTAATGTCATCATTTCCTCTTTAGGAGCATTTAGAGTTGTTGCTACTACCCTACTTATCGGTCCACCTGAAGTAACAACAACGACTTGTTTACAGTCAAGATCACAGCTAAACTTTAGAGCATTGCTAATTCTTGAGGAAAAATCCTTCCAGCTTTCAGATGCATTTGGAAGTTTTGCATTCATCCAGTTTGTAACAGTTGACCGAAGCGTTCTAAAGTGAGTTTTCCTATCAGTAAAGATTTCCTCAGGTATTTTAGGGCCAAATTCTGCTAACAAAAGGTCTTTAAAATCATATTCATTCCATCCTGGATGCTTATCAACTTGACAATTTAGGTTGAAGTTTTCAAGTGTTTGCTTATGTCTCTTTTGCGTGCCTATCACGACTCTGTCAGGAGCTATATTTAGTCTATCAAACAAAGAGCCCAAAAGAGCCGCTTGGTCATGACCTAACTCTGATAAATTATCATAGTTTTCTTGACCAAAAGATGCCTGAGCATGCCTAATTAGAATTAGCTCACTCATAAGGATTTGAAACTTTTAGTTTGAGTATCGTCTTAGTTCAGCTCTTGCGACTTGTCTTCTGTGAACGGCATCAGGGCCATCGGCAAGTCTTAACGTTCTTACGTGTGTCCACATATGAGCAAGAGGTGTGTCTTGACTAATACCCATCCCACCGTGCATTTGTATTGCTTCATCAATAACCTTTAATGCCATTAAGGGTGCCACTACTTTAATCTGGCTTATCCAAGGTTGTGCTGCTTTGACACCTGCTGTATCCATCATCCAAGCGGCTTTTAAGCAAAGTAAGCGGCTCTGCTCTATTTCCATCCGGCAGTTCGCAATAATATCATAGTTTGCTCCGAGTTCTGTCAATTCCTTTCCGAAGGCTGTTCGTGTTTTAGAGCGTCTTATCATCAATTCAAGAGCTTTCTCTGCTTGCCCAATGGCTCTCATACAGTGATGAATTCTTCCTGGGCCTAGTCTTCCTTGTGACACCTCAAAGCCACGGCCCTCACCAAGAATTAGATTCTCGGCAGGGACTTGTACATTTGTGAATTTACAGTGACCGTGTCCATGGGGAGCATCGTCGGCACCGAAAACATTCATAAATCTAAGGACTTCAAACCCCTCAGAGTCGGCATCTACGAAAAACATGGAATGCCTGGAATGCTTCGCTGCATCTGGGTCAGTCAGAGCCATAACAATAAAAACTTTACATCTGGGATCCCCAACGCCGGAAGACCACCATTTTTGACCATTCAATACCCAATGATCTCCATCTTTTTTTGCTTCAAGCGATATATTTGTAGCGTCTGAAGAAGCAACGTCAGGCTCCGTCATTAAATAAGCAGATCGGATCTCGCCTTCTAGTAACTTTGTTAACCATTTCTTTTTGTGGTTTTCATTGCCATAGCGCTCGATTACTTCCATATTTCCAGTGTCTGGTGCGCTACAGTTGAACACTTCAGCCGCGATACCGACTTTTCCCATTTCTTCTGCAAGATAAGCGTACTCAACAGTTGATAAGCCGTAGCCTTTCTCTGAATCAGTAAGCCAAAAGTTCCAAAGGCCTCTTTCTTTAGCAAGGGTTTTTAGATGCTTAAGTATTTCCATCTGTCTCTCTGTTAGCTGCCAACGACTTCCAGATGGATGCCTACCAACTTCTTCATGAAACTCTTGATCAAGAGGTTCAATGTCGTCTGAAACCATCTGTCTTACTTTATCAATTAACGGTTTTACTTTGTCGGTAACACCTAAATCCATATCTTTCTCCTAACTAACTAAATTTTAATTTAAATTCTGAAACAGCTGTTTTAAATTCGCTATCTAAAGTATGAACAAACTCTGAAACACTTTCAATTGATTTAATTGACGCAATGCCTTGGCCGCATCCAAAAATTTGTGACCAGGCTTTTGGTTTTTCAGATGAAGGATCAAAATTCATATCTTTAACGGATCCTTGCTGAAGGTTTTCAGGATCCATCCCAGCGTTAACAACCGATGGTTTTAAATAATTTCCCGAAACACCCGTAAACAGGGATGATAAAAGTATATCCTCGGCAGAAGAATCAACGATCATATTTTTATACGCATTAGACGCATTGGCTTCTGTTGTCGCTATAAAAGGTGAACCAATATATCCCATATCCGCGCCCATCATGAGTGAAGCAAGCAATGCCCGACCGGTAGCTATTGACCCGGAAAGTAATAATGGACCTTTGAACCATTCTCTTATTTCCTGTATAAGAGCAAAGGGTGATTGGGGGCCTGCATGCCCTCCCGCGCCAGCAGCTACGGCTATCAAGCCGTCTGCACCTTTTTCAATAGCTTTTCTAGCGAATGTATTATTGATAATATCATGTAAAACAATGCCACCGCATGAATGAGCAGCTTCATTAACTTCTGGTCTAGCTCCAAGTGATGTAATCCAAACAGGTACATTCCATTTTACACATATTTCAATATCTCTCATCAATCGTGGATTTGATCTATGTACTATTTGATTAACAGCAAAAGGAGCCGCAGGATTATCTGGATTTTCTTGGTTATGCCGATCAAGTTCCTCTGTTATTCTTTTGAGCCATCTCTCTAACTCTACAGGTTCACCCTCTTTTTCCCGTGCGTTTAATGCAGGGAAACTACCAATAACCCCAGCTTTACACTGTGCAATTACCAAATCTGGCACTGATATAATAAACAGTGGAGCTGCCACTACTGGCAGCCTTCCCGCTGTCAATACTTGCGGAAGATTTATACTACTTTGTATATTCATCAGAGAACCTCAAAAAGGCCCGCGCCTCCCATTCCTCCCCCAATACACATTGTGCATATAATATATTTTGCGCCTCTTCTTTTCCCTTCAATAAGAGCGTGACCAACCATACGAGCTCCGGACATTCCATAAGGATGACCAATAGAGATTGCCCCACCATTTACATTTAGATTTTCATCTGGAATACCTAGCTTGTCTTTACAATACAGAACCTGCACAGCGAAGGCCTCATTCAACTCCCAGAGATCGATGTCATCCATTTTTAAGTTATGCTTTTCGAGTAGTTTTGGAACAGCAAAAACCGGTCCAATTCCCATTTCATCTGGAGCGCAACCAGCAGCCATCATTCCAACATATCTCCCTAGGGGCTCTAAGCCCTTCTTTTCGGCAATTTTGGCTTCCATTAGCACAGATGCTGATGCACCATCAGAGAGCTGGCTTGCATTGCCTGCAGTTATGTAACCACCTTCGGACATAGTCAGTCCATTTTTAAAAACTGGTGACAACGAAGATAGCCCTTCGATGTTTGTGCTTGGTCTATTTCCTTCATCTTTTTCTAGCGTTACTTCTTTATCACTTATTTCACCTGTTTCTTTATCTTGAACTTTCATGGTCGTCTTAAGGGGCACAATTTCATCGTCGAATGCTCCTCTTTGTTGTCCAGATGCCGTCCTCTGTTGAGATTGAAGAGAATATTCATCCTGATACTCTCGGCTAATATTATATCGAGATGCAACGGTCTCAGCAGTCTCAATCATAGTCATATACATATCCGGCTGATGATCCTTAAACCATGGATCATACGCTCTGTATCCATTCATTTTGTCGTTTTGAACGAGGCTTATGGATTCTACTCCACCACCCACTGTAATATCCATGCCGTCATTAATAATTTGTTTTGCTGCTGTCGCAATTGCCATCATACCGCTTGCGCATTGACGATCTATAGACATTCCTGGAACTGTGACGGGTAAGCCGGCTCGTATCGCCGCTTGACGTGCAATATTACCTCCACTTGACCCCTGCTGTAAGGCAGCTCCCATAATAACATCACTGACCTCACTAGTCTCTATCCCAGCCCTTTCAACTGCTTTTTCAATTGCGTGCCCGGCTAACTCTTGGGCAGATGTATCGTTGAAAGCTCCCCGGTAAGCTTTACCTATAGGTGTTCTCGCAGTTGATACTATTACGGCTTCTCGCATTTTTTTTTCTCCGATAATTAAATGAAAACTTTTATGTTAAGTGTGACTAATATTATCACACAAATTTTTTCGTACAATCTTTAAACTTAAGACTTTTAAGGTTTAACAAACGCTTTTGTGACCCACTCTGCAGCCAGGACAGGTTTTTCTTGATCTTCAAGTTCTACTATAACATCGTAAATCATTGTTATTTCCCCAGTATCTTTCTTCTCTATATCCTTCAAAGTAAAGTGCCCCCTTATTTTTGAGTTTACTGGTACAGGTGATACAAACCGTAGCTTGTTGAATCCATAATTGAGCCCAAAATGTGCTCCCTCTATTCCCGGGACACAATCGTAGGACATCGCTGAAAGTAAAGACATGGACAGAAACCCATGCGCTATAGTTGAATTTAAGGGTGTCTCTTTCTTTACTCTTTCAGGGTCAACGTGAATAAAGAAGTGGTCTTTAGTAAGATCAGCAAAACTGTCAATCATGGCTTGATCGATAGAGTACCACTTTGATTTTCCTACTACTTTCCCTAGTTTTTCAGATACCTCGTCAAACCTTAACTTTGTAAGGGCTCCATCATTGTTTACCTTTTTCATTTTTTAGTCTCCACGATTCGAATTGGCTTTATGTTAATTGGATTTATGATGGTTTACTTTTTTTTTGACCAAAAGTAGAGTTTTTTTTAACTGTAAGTTAAGTTGACGCTACGTTATAATATTAATTGACGCAAAGTTATGCCGTTACGTTATTTTAGGGTTGACCTCCTAAAAAAATTTAAACTATCATTTAATTATTGAACGTTTATTGAAATTAAATTTACTTTTGGGAGGAAAGTATTCATGAAACTTTTTAAAAAGATCGCGAGTTTCGTGTTAGCTTCTGGGGTGTTCTTTAGTTCCTCAGTTTTTGCTGACACTGTGAAAATCGCATTTATCGATCCATTGTCTGGGCCTTTTGCTACGACTGGTACAATAGGTTTGGCAGAATGGAAATTTGCTGTAGAAAAGCTCGTCAATGAAAAAGGCGGTGTTCTCGGTGGCAAGAAAATGGAAGTTGTCGCATTAGATAACAAAATGGACGGAAAAGAATCGCTTGTTCAAGTGCAGGTCGCCATTGACCAAGGAATTCGATTTATAGCGCAAGGAAACTCATCAGGTATAGCGAATGCTATCACTGACATGGTTAAAAAGCATAATAAAAGAAATCCGGACAAGCAGGTTATTTTTATAAATTATTCTGCCGTTGATCCGGCATTAACTAATGACAAGTGTAATTTTTGGCATTTCCGTTTTGACGCCAACGCGGATATAAAAATGGACGTTATCACTGACGTTATTGCCGATACTTCTGGTATCGACAAAATGTACCTGATCGGTCAAGATTACTCATTTGGTAAAGCCGTTGCGGCTGCTGCTGAAAAGTATCTAGCACAAAAAACGTCGATAGAGATTGTTGGTAATGAGTTACACCCAATTGGTAGGGTGAAAGATTTTACTCCTTATGCTAGAAAAATTCTTGCGTCCGGAGCAGATGCTGTTATCACAGGAAACTGGGGAGCCGATATGGTGAACTTGGGTAGATCTCTTAAAGAATCGGGCTTTGATGGGCCAGTCTATTGCTATTACTGTGCAACCGCTGGTATAACTAGGACTTTTGGTGCATCCGGTGAGGGAATGCTGAACCTTGTTGGTGAGGGATTTATGAACCCTGCAAACCCAGAATTACTCGCTTACGTGAAAGAGTTTAAGGCCAAGTATCCTGAAGCGGATATGTCGCAAGCAAGAATTACTAATGCAGTTCCAATGATTGCAAAGGCTATTGAAAAGGCTGGCTCTGCGACCGATATGGTGAAAATTGCTTATGCGCTTGAAGGTATGGAACATTACAATGACTTGCTAAAAACCAAGGTAGTAATGAGGACTAAAGATCATCAGGCCATTCAAAACATGCATGTCGGTGTCCATACAAAGGACGTTGAGATCGATTTTGACAACTCAGGTTATGGTATCAAAGGCTATAAGACAGTGGAAATGGCTTCCATGGATAGTGCCTCTACATGTAAGATGAAAAGACCTTAGTTAAATCTTTTTAGAGATTGCCCCGCTAGTAATCGGGGCAGTCTCATTTTTAATATCAGGACATCGGCAAAATGGACTTATTCATTATTAATATTATAGACGGACTTATTTATGGGCTCCTTCTTTTCATGCTCTCAAGTGGATTAACACTTATTTTTTCAATGATGGGAGTTTTAAATCTTTCTCATGCAGCTTTTTACATGCTCGGCGCGTATCTAGCTTATCAAATAAGTGTATTCACAGGCTTTTGGGTTGGATTAATTGTAGCGCCGATATTAGTCACCATTCTTGGTGCTGCTGTGGAAAGGTATGGTTTAAGGAGGGTGCATCAGTATGGGCACGTTCCAGAGCTGATTTTTACCTTTGGACTGTTTTTTGTTATAGAGGAATTAGTTCAGTATATTTGGGGACGAAGTATGGTAAATTACAATAGTCCTGAATCATTAGATTTTATTGCTTTCAGTTTGGCAGGCGGAACAATACCTGCTTATAAGGTTTTTATGTTATTGGTGTCAGTCGGTATATTCGTAGCATTGTATTATGTTTTAGCTCGAACACGGGTTGGAATGATAATTCAGGCCGCTCTCAGCTATCCGAAAACCGTTGAGGCTCTTGGGCATAATGTACCGTTAGTATTTATGGGAGTTTTTGGTGTCGGTACCGGTTTGGCTGGTTTAGCAGGAGTTATAGCGGGACCTTCATTAACAACTTTCCCAGGCATGGCATTTTTACTAGGCTCGATAGTATTTGTGTGTGTTGTGGTAGGTGGGCTTGGATCTTTATTTGGAGCTTTTGTTGCGTCTTTATTGATAGGATGGCTCCAAACTTTTGCCGCCTCGTATAATATTGGTGCTGCTGACATACTGATAGCTTTTGGCTACGAATTTCCTAAAGATGTGTATTATCACCCATGGAGAGATTTATGGACTTTAACTCTTCCTCAAATTGGACCCATATTGCCTTATATTCTATTAATACTTGTATTAGTATTTAGACCAAATGGGTTGTTTGGTAAACGAGAGACCTAGAGAATTTAAAAATGAGTAGTAAGACTATGCAACAAAGTGTTTTTTCTTCAGCTATACCTTGGCTGGCTGCTGCAGCTATTTTATTTGTTTTACCATATATATTTACAGGCGGTGGTTCGATTACGATTATGAACCAGATAGGAATAACAATTGTCTTGGCTATGAGTTACAATATGTTACTAGGTCAAGGCGGCATGTTAAGTTTTGGACATGCTGTTTATATGGGGATTGGTGGGTTTGTTGCGGTTCATGTTATGAACCTTGTGGAGAACGAATATATGTGGTTACCACTTCCCTTTCTACCATTAGTAGGTGGCCTTGTAGGGCTCGGATTCGCAACTATCGTCGGAAGTTTTTCCACAAGAAAAGCAGGAACTGTTTTTGCAATGATTAGTTTGGGAATTGGCGAACTTATTGCTGCGTGTTGTATTATTATTACCGTTTTCTTCGGTGGTGAAGAAGGAATTTCAGGTGACCGGACAATGGCTCCTCCAACTTTTGGGATAGAGTTTATCTCGCAAAAGGAAGTTTATTTTCTTATTGCTTTCTGGGTTCTACTCTCAATATTTGTGATGTATATATTTACGCAAACACCGGTTGGGAAAATGGCAAATGCCGTTAGAGATAATCCTGAAAGAGCAGAGTTTGTTGGGTATTCTCAGCGTTGGGTGCGTTTTGTGTCTTTCTGTGGTGCTGGGTTTTTTGCGGGAGTTGCGGGTGCGCTTTTTGCGATAAATTACGAGATTCTCACAGAACAAAATTTAAATACAGTCATGTCATTCCAAGTTTTACTAGCTACCTATATCGGAGGAGTTGGTTTTTTCTTGGGACCTGTTTTCGGCGCTATTTTGTTTACTATATTGCAGACTGTTATAGGTCTGCAAACAGATTTATGGGCATTATATACGGGTATTGTGTTTGTACTTATGGTTATGTTTGTTCCTGCGGGGTTAACGGGTATATTCGCGATGCATATGATCCCTATACAGTTAGGAAGGTTCGGTATGTTGATTAAACCCTATGCAAAAATTTTCCTTCCTGGTCTAGCTTTTGTTGTTGGAGCAATTGCACTAATTGAGTTGATAAACCATATTCGGCATCATGGAGAGGAGCAATTTATGACGTTGTTTTGGGTTGAATTTGATACCACATCATTTTTTCCTTGGGTTTTGTTTGTGCTTATGACGGTTGTGGGCTTCTATATCTCGAGAATCTTTGCGAAAGAAGTCGCTGAGGCATGGGGTGAAGCAACATTTGTCGAAGGTGAGAGGAGATAAAGATGTCAGTTGACGCTCTAAAATTAGATAACGTTAAAAAGAACTTCGCTGGAACTGAGATAATAAGAGGTCTCAATCTGTCTGTAGCTCAAGATGAAAGACACGCTGTTATTGGTCCAAATGGGGCAGGTAAGTCTACTGCATACAATCTTATAACAGGAAGGTATCAAGTTTCATCTGGTAAAGTTTTTTTAAAGGGAGAAGATATAACCAATCTTCAACCGTATGAGGTAAAAAGAAAGGGTCTTAGCCGGTCATTTCAAATTACAAATATTTTCCCTAAGATGTCCGTATTTGAAAA
>CACHJY010000034.1 GCA_902580265.1 uncultured Alphaproteobacteria bacterium | reverse complement strand
CATTAGACGAGTGCCATTCGATCTTAGTGATTTCTATGCAATCAAAAGACTTTGCTTTAGCTAAAAAACCAAATCCCTCAATACTGCTAGGCGACTCTCAAGATCAATTGAACAGAAACTAGAAGATTATTGGTTAAGGTTGAGACTTCAGAACATAGACATTCCTCAAATAAAAGTATCATCTAAGCCAAGCGATAAACTAGATCAGGATGGTATATGCTTATCTGATGATCTTGAGCTTTATCTAAAACTAAAAGGGCAGGGGAAAGATCAAGTATTCTTTAGGACAGCAAAAAGAAATATCAGATATGTAACTAACTTGTTAGGAGACAAACCTTTGTCTGCTTACTCCTCTAAGGAAGCAGGACAGTTTCGTGACTGGTTATCAGAGCAGGGTATGGGAGTGAATACTGTTAAAAGAGTATTTTCAACAATCAGATCAATTATTAATATCTGTATAACTGAACTGGGGTTGGAGTGTTCCAACGCTTTCTCCATGACCTTTATGCCTAGAGTTTCCAATAGTGAAGGTAGACAACCCATTCCCCAAAAAAATATATAAAGAATAAAAGAAGAGTGTTCTAGGTTAGATGATGACATGCGTTGGTTAGTAGCTTTGCTCTGCAGCAGTGGGGGTGTCCACGTAGTATGTTCTTGGAGAGCGCAGCAGATGGCATAATTAGCATAGCCCTAAAGACTCTTTAGTCATAAGTTGTATGCTCGTTAAATATATAAATATGAAATAATATCATATCAATATGATAAAATTTGGAGATCAGACAATGGGTGATTCACGCTTGATGACTTACAATACATTTACTTTTAAAACAGAACCCGAGATGCTACTACATACTCGTTTTTGGGAAGATTATGGACAGAAATTTTTTGAAAAACTCAAAAAACATGGGTGCACTCGATTTTGCTATAATCGTATTTGGAATAAGCAAGGAATGTTCAAGACCTCAGCTTTATTTGAATACGAAAGTACTAATGCTTTCAAGAAGTGCCAAGAGGTCTTTCAGAATGAACGGGATACAATGATTAAAGATCTTGGTTCGATAAATGTAATAGTTGAAGCCAGTAGAAATATTGTGTTGCAAGATTTCACATAAAGTCCCCTATCTTTTCTCTTTTTTTAAAGCGTATTTGCTTAATAGTTTGTTAAAGCCGAGCTGACCCTCCCACGAATGAGGCTCAGAGGGTGTGCAAGTTGTAAGTGCTTTAAGCGTGCAGTATCATTTATTTGTGCAATTACGAATACATGATTTCAGCTTAAATTTTTATAAGTCAATCTTATGTAGGGTTACTTTTTCTTTTCTTCCTCTGATTTCAAACCCTTCAATAGTTTCGGAGGGAATATTTTCACTCAATCTTAGTTTCATTTCATCAGTAATTATTACCTGGGCATTTAGATCTTTACACGCTTCACAGACCCTGCTTGCAACATTTACAGTGTCTCCTATCACAGTAAATTCAACTCTCTCATCACTACCAACATTGCCGACAAAACAGGGGCCAATGTGAATTCCGATACGGTGCTCGATTTTTGGCTTTCCACTATTTTCTCTTTCTTTCTCCCACTCTCTCATTTCTATTTGCATCTGCCGAGCACATTGCAAAGCATTTTGGGCATCATTTCCTCTGGAAACAGGAGTTCCAAAAGTTGCCATAACAGCGTCCCCTATAAATTTATCGACGGTCCCCCCACTTTCAAAAATGGTTTTTACCATTTTCGATTGGTATTGAGAGAGAAGGCCTAAAACATCTTTAGACTCCATTCCTTCAGATAACTTTGTGAAGCCAACAATATCTGTAAACATTACAGCAACATACTGTTCTGATTCCTTATTTTCGACGACTGAATAGGACGATTTCTTTATTTCTTCTCTTACTTCGGGAGAGAAATATCTTCCTAGCACTGCTGTTGATCTTTCTTGATTGGCAGCATCTTCAATATTTTTTTCATTCCTCCAAGCTAATAGAATAGTGCCAAAAATAATAACAGCTGCCGCCATTATATAATTTACGAAGGAAAATTTATTTATTGCGAGAGGATCCGATGCGATTTTTGTGGGATCAAGTGTAAAATAAAGACCATCAAGTTGAAAAATTTGATATAACGTTAATGCCAGCAGGGACTGAAAAAAAATCATAGCGCCAAGCGTTACATAAAACCTTCCAAATTGAAGTGCAAGCAAACAACCAACACCTACGCCTACAAAGTTTAAATCAAGCAACCTTATTCCAAGTATTGCAGCACTTTCATTTTTTGTATTAAGCCCGTATTCAAAGTTGTAAACAAATCCTGTGACTAAATACAGGATAATTAGCGCACCAAGCAACCAATTATAATTTTTTTCGTTGGCAAAATATAGGATCGTTAAATAGAGTGCAATCCCCACAAAACAACGAGCCATCGCAATGGTATATGCAAGTTCGCTTATGTGATGAGAAAATATAAGTGTTAAAAAAAACTCGACCGAGCCGGTAAAAATAAGCACAATACAGACTGACCTTAAACCATGCACATATCTTTTAATTTTTAGTTCAGTATCTAGAATCGAACACCCCTCTTTTAACAGGTATATGATAAACTAATATTTAATTTTTTAAGAAAGAATTCTAAAAATCTATAACTTTCAAAATACATATCGTATCTATTTTTTTATTTCTCTTCCACGGATGGGACAGTGGGGGAGTACACGTAGTATGTTCTTGGAGTGTGCAGCAGATGGGGTGTTTTTGATATTCCTTAAACTTATCTATGAAATGCATCATTTTTTAATTTCTAAATTATATTTTGGTTTTAAATAATTGAGATTAGGATTATTTAGTTGTATTAATAATTATAAAAAAGTGGTTTTGAATGAGTGAAAATGTAGTGAAATTAGAAAATAATTTTAATCAAGTTATAGAAAGAAAAATTGCCGTTATCTTTGTTACTGATGTTGTAGGTTTTAGCAAGTCAATGGAGCAAAACGAAGATGAGACTTTAAGAAGTTTTAGAGCTTGTAAGGATATATTAGATAAATTATTTACTGAACATGGTGGAAGAATTTTCAATACAGCTGGAGATTCTGTCTTAGCTGAATTTCAAAGTGCTGTTTCAGCAGTAGTTTGTGCTAATGAATTTCAAAAACTTTTAAAAGAGAGAAATAATTCAGTTTCTGATGACGCAAAAAAAATGCACTTCAGAATTGGTCTTAACATGGGAGATGTTATAGTTGAAGGTGAAAATCTATACGGTGATGGAGTTAATGTTGCTGCAAGATTGGAAGCATTATCACAGCCTAGTGGTGTTTGTTTATCTAAAAGTATAATAGATTTTGTAAATAGAAAGACAGAACTACTTTTTAATGATCTTGGGGAACAACAAATAAAAAATTCGGTTGTTCATGCATTTGACTTAAGTAACCCTGATCTTGAAAAGCGTTCTAATATAGATGAGACAGTTACTGCAGCTGCCTCGGCAAAAATAAATGAAGGTAGTGTCCCTCCAACCATAGCTGTTTTGCCATTTGCTAATCTTAGTACTGATCAGGAACAAGAATTTTTTGCTGATGGTATAACAGAAGATACAATTTCTTATTTTTCAAAATCAAAGACATTTCCTATTATTTCATTAAATTCAGTGATGAAATATAAAAACTCTAGAGAAGCAACTAAAGATATAGCTAATGGTTTGAATGCTAATTATCTAGTGCAGGGTAGTATTCGAAAAGGTGGAAATAAAGTGAGAATATCTGCTAAGCTTACAGATGCATTAGTAGATGTTCAAATTTGGTCTCAAACTTGGGATAGATCTTTAGATGATATATTTGAAGTGCAGGATGAGGTGTCTCAAAAAGTTTCAGCTTTAGCTTTACCTGCAATTATATTAAACGAACAAAACACTCTAAATAATAAGAGCTTGAAAACTTTTAGTGCTTGGGATGAGTATCTTCATTCATTGAATTCTTATGACAAAAGTAGTGAAGCAAAAAATGTTGAAACTAAAATTAAATACCTTTATGAAGCAATTGAGCATGCAGAGAAATCAATTGCTTTAAATAGAAATTTAACCGATGCGTATAATGTTCTTGCTTCGTGCTTAACTTTTCTTCGGTTAGAATCTTCTCTTCAACATGATCGTGAGAAAAATGAAGCTCGATACAGAGAGGTAGCAGAAAAAAGTTATAATCTTGATCCTAATAATCCTGATGCTGTGTTGAATGTTGCATTTTTGTTTAGAATTTCAAACGATGAAACAAAATATAGAGAATTTGTTAGCAAAGCTGTTGAAATAAATCCTCACCATTCGAGATCACTTCAAGCAAAAGGCATGCTTTACTTAAAAGAGTGTGATTATGATAATGCAATTGATTTAATGAATAGAGCAAATGAAAGTAATCGTAAGGCAGTGCCATTTTATGAAACAATGCTTTTATTCTGTTATCTAGGAAAGAATGATTGGCTGAGTGCTAATCAGTCTGTTGATAGAAGCATGAGAGAAAATGATCACAGTAGATATCATGCATTTAAAGCTGTTGTTTTGGCTCATGAGGGTAAAATCGAAGAAAGCAAAGAGTGGCTTAAAAAATATCAAGAAAATAGACCTGAAATCAAAACTATAGAAGACTATGAAAAGGTTATTCCGGAGCTTAACCAACAAATTAAAGATACTCTGTTGGATGGAATGAGAAAAGCTGGCCTTAAATAGAGAAAGTGATCACACAAACTATCAGTTAAAGAAACATGTTTATTTAGACTCCAAGGGTTATTATTCTAAGAAAGTCATTAGGTTTGGTGGAACCAGTTAGATAATTTTACTCATTTGAGAATGAGATGCTCAGTCAAGTGGAGAAAAATGAAACAGAAAAGTAATGCAAGTGGCCTAGGCTTTGATGAAGCAAAGCTATTTAAAGCAATAGAATTTTCAAAAAAAAACGAGTCAAAAATGGATCGTGATATCGAAAAAGCTCTCAGGGAGGGTCATTTTCATGAACCATGGCCAATAAGCAAAACTATAGGGCCGGTAAAAAAAAGAAAAGGCAACTCTGGAGCGATATTACGAGGAAATGAAATGGTTCAAGTTTGGGGAGATGTTGAATATGTTGATATGGCATTTAGTATGAGCAAGAGTTTTCTTTCCCTATGCGCTGGAATTGCTTTTAAGGAAAATATTATAAGCGATTTCCATGCGCCCATATTAGATACAATTCAAAGCAGAATTTTTGAAACAGAACAAAATAGAAAAATCACATGGTCTCAAATGTTACAACTTACGAGTGAGTGGGAGGGAGTACTCTGGGGGAAGCCTGATTGGATTGATCATAATCGTAATTTAAATGATCCCCAAAAAAACAGATTAGAAAAGGGAAAAAAAAGAAGTTTAAACTCACCAGGAACGTTTTGGGAATATAATGATGTACGAGTTAATGTCCTCTCATATGCTCTTATGTTGGCGTTTGAACGTTCACTTCCTGATGTCTTACGAGAGCACATAATGGTTCCTATAGGAGCAAGTAATAACTGGAAATGGCATGGATATGAGAATTCATGGGATCAGGTTAATGGCAAGCGATTACAATCGGTTTCTGGAGGAGCTCATTGGGGTGGTGGGTTATGGATCAGCACCCTTGATCTTGCGCGTATTGGCCAATTAATGATTAACCAAGGACTTTGGGATGGTAAGGTAGTTATACCCAAAAAATGGATCAAAATGAGTACCAAACCATGCGAGTTAGCTTTAAATTACGGTTATCTGTGGTGGCTTAATGATAAAAAAACTGGGATGTTTCCTGACACACCGACTACTGCATTTGCGGCTATGGGAGTGGGTACACAAATTTTGTACATAGACCCCAAAAATGATTTAGTAATCGTTAACAGGTGGATTGAAGAAGATAAGGTAGCAAAATTTGTGAGACTAGTACTAGATAGTATCGTTTTTTAAAATCACTAAATAGCTAGGACAAATTTATCTTTAAAAAAACATTTGTAACTAAAGCCGTAATCTTCTGCACATTCAGGAATATATTACTAAATGTTCCAATGTTTTAGCTTATCTACAGAAAGCTGAAAGTCAAAACTGGCTTTTTATAGATAGTTACTTTAGTCCTACCATCGAATTTGCTGCTTTGAAGAGTTTTTCGCACAATACATCATCATAAACTTGGCTGTTTGGACTTTTCATAGGCCATCCACCCTTTCTGCTTTCTTTATCTTTATAAATTCCAACCTGACTATAAAAACAGCCACTTTTATCTTCTACACTATCGTCAACTAGGCAATGTAAGGTGGTTTGCGACCCAATTGTTGTATTAGTCATGCCAGCCATTGACAAAAAGGGTTTAAGTAAAACATTTTGAAAAAATACCGGTAAGGTGTGTTTTATCAAAGGAGTTTGAACCCATCCAGGATGAATGCTTACAGAGGTTATATTTGAATTTTTTAATAACTTTGCTTGATATCTTGAGTAAAGAACCTGTGCTAATTTTGACTGATTATAAGCATCCCAACCAGAATATTTTTTCTTTTCAAAATTTAGATCCCCCAAATCTATTGAGCCCTTCTCATGAAGAACACTAGATGTATGCACAATCCTTGATCCCTTTGCTTTTTTTAACTTTGGTAGTAGCAATTCAGTTAATAAGAAATGGCCTAAAAAATTAACTCCAAACTGTAATTCAAATCCATCTTTAGTTCTTCTGTGAGGAGTGTTCATTACCGCTGCATTATTTACGAGTCCATCAAGGCGCGAAAATTTTTTATTAAAAACTTTGATGAAATCTCTCACGGAATCAAGTGAATCCAATTCAAGTATAAAATTGTGGATATTTTTATTGGAAGTTTCTTCAATTATCTCCATACCAAGTTTTATTGCAAGCTCAACATTTCGTGAAGCACAAATTACAGTAGCTGATTGCCTTGCCAGTTGTTTTACAGTTGCTAGGCCTATTCCTGAGGTTGTTCCTGTTACAATATAAATTTTTCCAGAGAGATCTTTTTGAAGTGTCTCTTTTGAGCAAATAAGTTTGTTAGCCATAAAGTTCCTTAAAAATGGTATGATATAGATTTAGTCTCATCTTTGAACTTTTAAAATGTTATTGTCAATACCCACCTGCTACGTACTCCAAGAACAAACCACCAGTAAACTCCATATTTTCCATGCCTTACTCTAGCTAGAATAAAACAAGAAGATAATTAAAGCACCTAGTTGCATCGCTATTATTAATAATAAGGGTATTACGATAAAGATTAAGTAAGTTCCTAGCCTATCTAATCTCTTCTCCACATTGTGAGTGTATATATCTATAATCTCGACAGCTTTTTCAGTAGCCACTTCCATCTCCACCATTACATGCTGATAACAATAGAAAAGCCACTATTAAAGCTCCGGTTAACTTGTATTTAATGTACTCCATTACATCTCCTGAGAATTCTTGTGTAATTTTAGTTACCTTTTAATTTATCTTTAACGGTTAAAAAGACAAAAACTGCTAGAAATACCCTAATGAATAAGATAGCACTTAGTTCATCAATGCTAGGATATAGATTAAGGTAAAGATGACCATCTTTTATAATTATCCAATAAAGATCAAAATATCCTTCGTATTTTGTATAACCAATTACTTGGGAAACTAATCCAAAGGAAATAGCAATCCAAAGATTAGAATAAAATGCCTTCCCAAAAATATTTTTCAAAACAGATACTAATCGGCTTGCCATCTGAAACCTTCTTCTATACAAAACAAACGCCCAAATTTACACTTTCTATCACTTCGACAAACCTTTTCATGCTTACTATTTTCCCAACATTCGGTTGTGACAGCAGAACCATACTTATCGATAAATCGGTCCCATGTGTCTCCAACCGATAAAAGTACAATCGAAGGTAATATAAATGCAACGAATATTATCGTTACGAATGCTATACTGAAGCCTTCATTATTTTCTTCCATCTGAAATCCTTTTTTCATTTGTATGCAGAGCAATTAAGTGCGTTTCACTATTTGTCAAAGGAATAAAATTCGCTTTTGTGTAAAAACACCCTTTCTGCTGCACACTCTAAGAACATAATAATTGGACACCCCCACTGTCCCATGCGTGGATGGGGTCACTTAAACTGTAAAACAAACTGTGAAACAAATCGTGCCTATTGACATGAACACGGAGATACCTAAGTTACTGTTATCGCTGTATTTCAGTTGTCAGTGGTGCGTTTGTAGGGCGTTTAACTGTATATCACCCGCACCAAAATTTTCCATATATTACAATAAATAATATGAAAACAGCTGCATTTTGCCACAAAAAATGCCACAAAATAATTGAGATCATGCAAATATAGGGGAACAGTAAATACTTTTGTTTAGATTGAGTCTCTTATAATTATTTACTATTTGCTAATTTTATCAGGGCAAAATTCTTCTGTTGAATAGTAGTTCGTTTTTTAATCATAAACCGCCTTCACCTCGTGTTCAAATCAATAGATATTTACCAAGCTCATTTTAATACCAAATTGCTTACGTCTAATTCATTTTTTTAGGAAGCCATTTCAAAGGGTATGAATAAAGCATCATTAAAAAAAGAAAGTTTTTGAAAAAACTATTGATAGAAAAAGCAATTTTATTTTTAATTTATTGAAAAGAAGGGTTTAACTCCTTTAATGCCTTCAATGACTTTTCAGCAAAATCATTTCGTCCTAAGGTAGCCGCCATTCTATTGACAGTCAGGTCATTTTCTAATGCGCGAGTGAGAAAGTATTTAGCTTTTTCTCTATTTCCTTTATCAAGTTCCATGAGGGCATAAACAGCTAAAATTCTACTATCTATATCGGCAGCATTTATGTTATCTCCAACAAGAGAAAAAACCTCCTCTGTTCTACCCGTTTTATACAGTAGTATCGCTTGATGTCCTGTAATTGCCCAATTTTGGTCTGAAGGACTAACATCTAAAAATTGGTAATTCAATGAAATAGCTTTTTCAACATTGCCACAACCATTAAACACAAATGCGGCCAATTGCAAATCATCTGTTTGAAATCCCAATGACTCGGCTTTACTTATATCTTGCAGAGCAGCTTCACAATCTCTTCTCATTACTCCTAGTAAAAAAGCTTTTCCTGAATGATAATAACTTCTCTCGGGACTTGACTCAATAGCTTTATTTACATACTCAGAGATTTTTTGCATATCCTCTTTAAAAGTTGCTCTATGTTTATCTCCCAACAGAAAATGTTTTTGCCATATCTGCCAAGCTTGCATGTTG
>CACHJY010000033.1 GCA_902580265.1 uncultured Alphaproteobacteria bacterium | reverse complement strand
TGAAGGAAATTTCTCAATGAAAAAGGCTTTTGAAGCAGATACTGGTCGCGTTCTCAACATCGTAATTAATTCTCTCTACTCGGAAAAAGAGATTTTTCTTAGAGAATTGATTTCTAATAGCAGTGATGCGCTTGATAAGCGCCGGTTCCTATCTTTGACAGAAAAAAATGATAACGTTGGGACAGAAGATCTTAAAATTGAGATCCATGCAAACAAAAAGGATAGCACATTATTAATAAAGGATAACGGCGTCGGAATGAATAAAGAAGAATTAGAAAATTCTCTTGGGACAATTGCCAAATCCGGAACTACAGAATTCTTGGCGGAACTTGAAAAGAACGCAGGAAAAGATAAAAAAAAGAATGACGTTAATCTTATAGGTCAGTTTGGTGTAGGTTTTTATTCTGCTTTTATGGTCGCTGATAAAGTTGAAGTTGTAAGCAAGAGTGTAGGGCAAGCGAAAGCAAATAAATGGGTGTCTGATGGTATTTCAGGATACGAAATTTCTGATGCTACTAAAGAAGAGATAGGAACAGAAATCACGCTCCATATAAAAAAGAGTGAAAAGGAATACCTTGATAAAGAGAGGATAGGTTTTGTAACTCGAAAGTATTCAGATCATTTAATGTATTCTGTAAATTTTATTGATGGAAAGAATGAACCTGAATTACTTAATAAAGCTTCAGCTATTTGGATAAGAGAGAAGAAAGATATTTCTGCTGAACAATATGAAGAGTTTTACAAGCAAATAGGTGCTGGATTTAATAAACCTTTACTCACCTTACATAACAAGGTTGAAGGAACATTAAGCTATATAAATCTTCTCTTTATCCCAGATTCAAGACCGTTTGATTTGTTTCAAATGGATGTGAAATCTAAAATCAAACTTTATTCAAACCGGGTCTTGATAACAGATGACTCTGAAAGCCTTCTACCAAGATGGCTCAGGTTTGTTAAAGGTATAGTCGACACATCAGACGTCGACCTGAATGTTAGCAGAGAAATGCTTCAGCATAATGCCACCTTAAACAAAATTTCTAAGGCATTAAAGAAAAGGATCATTAACGAACTAAAAAAGCTGAAGGATAAAGATTCAGAAATGTATTCTTCTTTTTGGAATGAATTTGGCATCGTTCTTAAAGAAGGAATTTATGAGGATTTTGACCTAAAGACAGAACTTCTCGAATTATCAAAATTCCAGTCCATGAATGAGAATAAACAAGTGTTTTTAACAGATTATATCGGAAAAATGAACACAGAGCAGAAGGATATATATTATTTAGCAGCAGAAAACAAGGAAATGGCTGAAGGTAGTCCACATCTTGAAGTGTTTAAGAAAAAGAAGCTTGATGTCTTATTTTTAACAGACCCTATCGATACATTTTGGTTATCTATGGCAAGTGAGTTCCAAGACAGAAAGTTTGTTTCTATTACCAAAGGTGATATAGATCTAACAGCTTTTTCAGACGATAAAAAAGAAAAAGAAAAGAAACCACCGGCAGGCATAAAAGGTCTAGTCGAAAAAATTAAAGGAATTCTGGGGGAAAACGTACAAGATGTTAAAGTGTCCACAAAATTGGTTGATAGTGCTTGCTGTCTGGTCGCACCTGATACCGGGATGGATGTTCAGATGGAAAGAATAATGAAAATTCAAAATAAGGACTTCAAGGGTATGCCTAGAATATTAGAAATAAATCCTGATCATAATATAATAAAGAAACTCAATAAGATTAAGGATACAGACAAAGATGCGTTGAGCGATGCCTCTTTTCTACTATTTGATCAGGCAAAATTGGTGGAAGGAGAGCTCCCTCACGACATAGCGAAATTTAACCAAAGAATATCAAAGTTCTTGGGTATTGCACTAGGCTGATCTATTTATGAGCTTTGATAAAGTGTAGCTACGCACGCCCCGCCCAAGCCGAGATTATGTTGCAGAGCCGTTTTGGCACCATCAACTTGCTTTTCACCTGCATTTCCACGCAGCTGCTGGGTCAATTCAAAACACTGTGCTAATCCAGTAGCCCCCAATGGGTGCCCTTTTGAGAGTAATCCTCCGGATGGATTAGTGACAAATTTGCCCCCAAAAGTATTATCTCCATCTTGAACGAACTTTTGCGCTTCCCCTTCTTCACATAAGCCAAGAGCTTCATAAGTTATAAGCTCATTGTGGGCAAAACAATCGTGCAGTTCTACTACGTCCACATCTTTAACATCAACCCCAGTTTGCTGATATACATTTTTTGCCGCCTCCTTAGTCATGTCGTATCCTACTAATTGCATCATATCCTTCTCTAAAAAAGTAGACTCATAATCAGTTGTCATTGCCTGCGCTAATATCTTTACACTTGAGTCAAGATTGTGTTTATTCGCAAACTTTTCGGAAACCAATACAGCAGCAGCCCCTCCACAGGTTGGTGGGCAAGCCATTAATCTAGTCATAACACCTGGCCACATAATTGGTGACTCCATTACTTCTTCCTCACTGACCTCTTTTTTGAATAGAGCTAAGGGATTTTTAGTAGCATGTCTGCTAGCTTTAGCTCTAATTTTTGCAAAGTCTTTCATGGTGGTCCCATATTTATCCATATGTGATTTTCCAGCACCTCCAAAGTAACGTAACGCTAATGGAATTTCTGCGTTACCTACTAACTGTTCGCAGGTTTCATTAAATTCACCAAAAGGACTAGGCCTGTCAGTGTAGATATCACCGAGCGCCCCTGGTCGCATTTGCTCAAAGCCCAGAGCCAGGACGCAATCACTAGAACCACTTTCTATCGCTTGCCTCGCCAAATAAAGTGCTGTGGAACCTGTGGAACAGTTATTGTTTACATTTATAATTGGAATACCTGTCATTCCAACATGATATAAAGCACGCTGACCTGATGTGGAATCCCCGAATACATATCCAACAAATGCACTTTGGATATCTTTATAGTCTACACCACTGTCTTGGAGCGCTAACTTAGCTGCTTTTGCACCCATAATATCATAGGTCTCTGAAGCACCAGGCTTAGCAAAAGGAATCATTCCGACTCCTGCTACTACTACTTTATTTCCAGTTGATTTTTTTGTCATTTTTGGCTCCGCCTTTTCAAAACTCCTATTAGTTTATAATTTACACTTAAAGAGGTCAACTTTCCGATTATAAACCGAGAAAATAACCTATCTTATATTTGGCCAGCAAGCTTTTAGGATCATCTAAATCCACACATTATAAATTTTGTTTCTGGGTATAAAAGTCATTTACAATTTTACTTTTCGCAGAGTAAACTTCCTATGTGGTAAAAATTATTTTTAAATTTTTTATAGTTATTTCTTGTTTGCTCGTATTTCGCGGACTAGTAGCAGAACCGTTGCTTGATGGAGCTGACTTGGATTACGGTGAATATTTATCTGGGCAGTGTTTAACATGTCATCAAAGTTCTTCTGATGAAGGTATACCTGCCATAAATGGCGCCGAAGCCCTTTATATCGCAAAGAAGTTAATATTATATAAAAATAAAGAGCTGGAGAACGAAGTAATGCAACTGGTTGCTAGTGCTCTAGACGAGCAGGAAATTGCATCTTTAGCTGTTTATTTTAATAGCTTAGAAAAATAGTCTGAAGCTCTTCAAACATAGATAAAATAAATAAAATTTCTATTGTTTGAATTTTTTTTTCAAAAAAAAAATAATCCTGTTACACTAATATAAACAAAATAGGGAGGACACTATGAACAATTTATCTAGACGTTCCTTTGTATCTTTTGCTCTTGCTTCAACATCCTTGTTAGCAATGCCTGCTATTTCTACAGGATCAGCCCGACCTAAAGTCGTGGTTGTTGGCGGTGGTGCAGGTGGTGCTACAGCCGCAAGGTACATTGCAAAAGACTCGAAAGGTGCAATTGATGTGACTTTAATTGAAGCATCAAAACATTATTATACATGTTTTTACTCAAACCTTTATCTAGGTGGATTTCGTGAATATGATTCAATTGGACACTCATACGATAACTTAAGCGCTAATCATGGAGTTAACGTGGTACATGATTGGGCAATATCTGTCGACTCATCTGCTCGTAAAGTGAGATTAGGCTCTGGGGCTACTGTAAGTTATGATAGGTTGGTATTATCACCTGGTATAGATATAAAATATGACAGCATCGATGGGTACTCGGTGGAAGCGCAAACAAAAATGCCTCATGCTTGGAAGTCGGGAACTCAAGTCAAGGTTTTGAGAGATCAAGTCTTAAATATGCCTAAAGGCGGTACCTTTGCAATGGTTCCTCCCCCAAACCCATTCCGGTGCCCTCCGGGACCTTATGAGCGTATTTCTATGGTTGCTCATATACTTAAAGAAAGAAATCCAACTGCCAAAATTGTAGTTATAGATCCAAAAAATAAGTTTTCTAAACAAGGACTATTTATGGCTGGATGGGAAAAGCACTATCCTGGCATGGTTGAATGGATTGATAACGATACTCATGGGGGAATTAAAAACGTAAACCCCGAAACAATGGAAATTGAGACTGATCTTGATACGTTTAAGGCTGACGTAGCATGTGTGGTTCCAGCCCAGAGGGCAGGTGCTATAGCAATGAATGCCGGTGTAACAGATGGAGATTGGAGCCCAATAATTCCTGCATCTATGCAAACCAAGGCAGATAGTAATATTTACGTATTAGGGGATGCATCAGTTGCATCGGCGATGCCAAAATCTGGTTTCTCCGCTAACAGCCAAGCAAAAGTTGCAGCAAATCATATTAGGGGCGCTCTCACTGATAGCAAAGTATTTCCTGCGAAATTCTCAAACACATGTTGGTCCTTAGTAGCAACCAATGACGGGATAAAGGTTGGCGCAAATTATAAGGCAGGAGAAGAAAAGATCGAAGTAGTCGATAAGTTCATCTCTAAAACAGATGAGGACAACGCTAAGCGTAACAAGACCTACCAAGAGTCTATAGGGTGGTACAACGGAATAACTACCGATATGTTTTCATAGGCTTGGTTTAGGAAGGCAGTCTTTCAACTGCCTTCCTGTCTACATTCCAATAACTCTAACTGGTGAGGGCTTTTTTGGGTTAATTTCCTGTTTATCAACTATATAGTTTTTCAGTATGTTATATATAGCAGGACCTTCGACGTCTTCGTTTACTGACCCCCAACCAGACACAACATATTCTTTCGTTTTCTGAATATCTTTTCCATTTCGTATTAATTTTAAATTTTTTATGCGATTCCCCATCTTTTCTTTTGGATAGCACTCATATGTCATGCCACCAACTCTAACCATATCTCCTCCTTGCTGGAAAAATGGGTCAGGATTGAAAATATTATCACAAACATCTTCTAGTAATTCTTTGATTGCCTTTCCAGTCATTTTAATTCGGTAGACCTCTGGATAGTTTATGGCGGTTTGACTGTAAACATCTTCAATAGTGATATTTTGATCCGGCAAAAGAGTCGTTCCCCATCGAAAACCTGGGCTTAATGAAATTTCACTATCTCTCTGTTCAATTATTGAGTCACAAATTACATCATCCCAAGTCCCATTAAAATTACCCCTTCTGTATAGTAGTGACCCTGTGCGGCCGATGACGTTCTGACATTCCATCTCGAAAGGAGACCTCACCTCAGTTATCTTCTTCATCATTTCATTATCTGACTTTAAGATATCAGAAAAAATTGGAATTAGAGATGATGTGCTATCAGCAACTTTCCCATTACGAACCTGTAAATCTATTCTTCCCAAATACTTTCCATGAGACCCCGAAGATAACAAGAGAGTATTGTTTAATCTAATTGCATGGGGTATGGCGTCATGAGTATGTCCTGTCAAAATGACATCTATACCGCTAATAATTCTGGCAAGTTTTTGATCTACATCGAACCCATTATGCGATAGCAAAACTATAACCTCTGCACCATTTTCCTTCGCTTTATTTACATTCTTCTGTAGCAACTCAGTGCGTATTCCAAACGACCAACCCTCAACCAAATAGCTTGGATTTGCAATGGCTGTATAGGGAAAATGCTGACCAATAACTGCTACCTTTACCCCCCCTTTTTCAAAAAATAATGTACTATCAAAAACTTGTTCTTCCCATTCTGTATCAAACACGTTTCCACCTATAAATGGGCAGTCTAGTTGTTCAGTAAGTTCTTTTAGCCTCTCCTTGCCGAGTGTAAACTCCCAGTGCCCTACCATAGCATCTGGTGAAAGTAGGTTCATCGCAGAGACCATATCCATACCCTGAGTTTGAAGAGATGTGTATGATCCTTGCCATGTATCGCCACCGTCCAATAGCAGAACCTTATCATTTCCTCTTTCTTCACGAATAGATTTAATTAGGTAAGCGGTTCGATCCAATCCCCCCAATTTCCCATACTCTTTGGCAAGGCTCACATAATCCACCATGGTATGCGCATAAGCCAAAGGCGTATTTTTTTCTATTGCAAAATGTCGCAAAAAATCGCTGCCTACCAGATGAGGTGGAATGCCTTCAAAGTCTCCTACTCCGTAGTTTTCTGATGGTGGTCGGAAATATATTGGCTTCAATTGTGCGTGAATGTCGGTTATGTGCAATAAGGTGACTTGCCCCTTTGAGTCGAATTTTAAAAGGTCAGCTTCCGTTATGTTTTTTGGAGAGGCGATCGTTGGGAAGCTGCTGGTAGAAAAAAGACCACCCATTACCGACAAATACTGTAGAAATTCTCTTCTGCTAAACATTACCTCAGTGTAATGATAATTTCTTAAATATAAAAATGAAAAAAGTTAGTCTTCTGGAGTTACGTCTATATCTTTTGCTTTTCCGATTATCTTCACTGGTACATTACAGTTTTTCATACAGGGATTGCCATTAATAGTGGATACATCTGGCCTGGGGTCCGGTAAAAGAAAGCCATCTTGGTTAGGCATCTTGATTAACCCAATGTTTTGATCAGATAGGACAAAATCATCTTCAATTATATCATTCATATATAAAAGATAGGCAACTATCTGATAGGTTTCATCATAGGAAAGAGATTGTGATGCACCAAAAGGCATTGCCCTATAAATATAATCAAATATTGTCGAAGCATAAGGCCAATAGCTGCCAGTCGTCTTTAAAGGATCATGGGTGTTTAGAGTTCCATCACCCCCTACTAATTCAGGCCATCTATCTACTCCCTCTCCAAAGTCTCCATGGCAAGACGCACATTGCTCTGCAAAAACTTCTTCACCATCAAAAGCTGTACCTGAGCCAATGGGAGCACCTACCCCGTCTGGTCTTACATCAATGTCCCAGCCTTTTACTTGTTGACTTGTTGCTATACTTCCCAGATTAAATGCTCTGTCTGATGCTTCCGAAGAGAATGTACCTATTGAACTAGTCAGCATCAATGCTGATACTATCTTAACCCAAACGTACATTGTCGACCTTGCCAGATTTACTTACCAACCAAGTGGCAATTGAATTATTATGGTAAATTGAATTTTTACCTCTTATCTTTTGAAGTTCCTGGATATATGGCTGGACGTATCCAGTTTCGTCTATTGCTCTCGATTGGATCAAAAGCTCCTCACCACTCCATTCGAATGGGAGCGTAAATCTTACTAAAGATTTGGACATTATTGGTGCATGGAGCTGAGCGGTTCTCCAATTTTTCCCACCGTCTAAAGAGACATCAACCCTTTTTATTTTTCCTTTTCCAGACCAAGCTAATCCTCTTAATTGGTGAATTCCCTTATATAGAATTGGCTTTTCAGGGCTTGGTGATGTAACTACTGACTTTGCTTCCATAACCCATGTAAACATTCTAGCCTTTCCGTCTCTGAGTAAGTCGGTATATTTGGATGTCTCTTCTCTTGTCATGTAAGGCTTGTCACCAAACTCAAGTCTCCTTATCCATTTAACCCACATATTACCTTCCCACCCAGGCACCACAAGGCGAGCAGGGTAGCCTTGCTCTGGTCTTAAGGCTTCACCATTCATCGCCCACGCAATCAAACAATCATCCAAAATCTTTTCGATGGGAATTGATCGCGTCATTCCTGAAGTATCACTGCCTTCAGCCAAAACCCATTTTGCCTTTGGCTTTAATCCCGTCTCTCTAAGTAGATCACTTAGCTTCACCCCAGTATATTGCACGTTATGAACCATACCAAAAGTATATTGGCACCCATTAAGTTGAGCTCCTTTCCATTCCATACCCCCATTAGCAGCACATTCTAGGAAATAAAATTTATTGACTTGAGGAAACCTCTTCAAATCATCAAGACTGAAGATCATCTCTCTATCTACCAATCCATTTATCATTAACCGGTAATCAGTTGGAGTAATTTCAGCTACTCCACCATGGTGTCTTTCAAAGCATAGGCCATTTGGGGTTACGATACCTTCAAGATCCTGCAAAGGTGTAAAATTAACTGATGACTGAGGCGAAGCAGTAAGCCAAGGGACATTTCGTCTAATAACATCACTTTCAAACTCTGAGGGACTTCCATAAGGATTTTCATCTACACCCGCACCTAAGTCTGGTGTCCATTCAGGTAAGTTTGGAGGAAGGTTGTTTGGATTTGGTTTGTCTTGAGCTAGAGCCCTAGTCGAAAAGCCTACTGAGCCAAGAACAGCGAAGGATTTAATCAAGTTTCGGCGACTGAATTTCAAGTATTTTACCTTCTATCAAAACAATTTGCTGCTAGACGACTTTTAAACTCTTAGTCAATTTATACTGGTTGCCACCATCTTCTTCCCATGAAAGCTCAAAGGTACCTCCCTCTTTTACTTTAAAGGGAAAAGATATGTATGGATTGCTCGAAATGGATGGCTCTAAATTTACCGTAAACACAACCTTACCATTGAACATTGCATTGAATTTATTAATAATTAGGCGCGGAATTGTTTTACCATCGACGTCCTTTACTCTTCCACTATGCATTGGGTGTCTAATAAGGGTCTTAATCTCTATGACTTCGTCAAGTTCTGCTTCTTTTGGTATCTTGGCTCTTGGTTTAATTTTTGACATTACTATCCTCCACAGCCCCCTATTGTTACTTTTATAGTTGATTGAGTTATTGAGTGGGTGCCGTCATTAAACTTTGCAACCAAATACACATCCTGAGTTTTAGAGAGCCTCATCCTTGTTGATGCAAAACATTCACCTGAATAGGGAGTAAAATTGAATTTGGCAACATTTGGAGCCGGGTTTCCATCTGCCATTATATAAACTTCTTTCACAAAATCTGATTCAGACATTGGACTTTCTATCTCAAATGCAACTTTAACCTGATTTCCATTTTCAGCAATTTCGGGAACATCTAAAAAAACGTCCACTTCTCTAGGCTGTGATCCAGAAATTATGTTATTAATTTGATCAGACACTTCAGGCTTACCGGCTAAAGCGCCGCCAACCCCAGAGCAGAAGAGTGCGCTGGAAACAGCAATCATTTTTACAGCTTTTCTACGGCTTATATTCACAAATCCCCCTATCTTTGCCTTAATCATATATCACTCATACTGGAAGAGCAACGGTTTCCTAGACATAATTATTTGCAAAAATTTTACTTTAGACTATCACTTTTAATTATTTCATCAACTTGCCACCAAAATAACTCTTGGCCGTTGTATCCCTCTATTCTGCCAACTTCTGTTTTGTCTTTTACGAATATAAAGGTTGGAGTAACTTTTACTATTTTTGAAATTCCATATTCTTCTAATTCAACATTAGAAAAAAAATTAATAAAACTAAGTTTAAATTCGTCTTCAAATTTTGTTTTAAGGTAAATATTGGCG
>CACHJY010000032.1 GCA_902580265.1 uncultured Alphaproteobacteria bacterium | reverse complement strand
GTTCTTATAATATGTCTATGATTAAGAGCAAGAATACAAAACCAGAAATGGTAGTAAGAAAGGCTCTCACAAAATTGGGATATAGATATAGGTTACACGCACATCAATTGCCTGGTAAACCAGATATAGTGTTCAAAAAAAAAAAAAATAATTTTTGTAAATGGGTGTTTTTGGCATAGGCACCACGACTGTGCGTTTGCCACCAATCCAAAGACCAATAAAGAATTCTGGGAAAAAAAGTTTTCTGATAACGTATTAAGGGATGAAAAAAACTATGCGTTGTTGAGTGAAATGAAATGGCGAATTTTAGTCATATGGGAATGCGAAGTAAAAGACACTAGACAAATTGAAAAAAAGTTAGCGGAGTTTCTTGAGCCTTGAATAATGTAAAAAAAAAATTAACCACAATCCCAGTAGTGGATATTTTTGCTGGACCAGGAGGGCTTGGAGAAGGTTTTGCGAAAGCAGGGTTCAATATTGCGTTGTCAATTGAAAAAGATCCAATAGCCTGTAATACTCTGAGGATTAGAAAGTTCTTTCATTTAATATCCAGTAATGAGCATCAAAAATATTATTTTAGATTTGTAAGAGGGGAAATTGATTTAGAACAACTAAAAAATAAGTCACCCGATTATTGGAATAAAGCTGAGGTTTCTGTGCTCGAAGCAGAGCTTGGGAATCCTGAACACGAAAAGAAAATTTGTGAAGCTATTGAAACTGTTATCAATCAAACAGGAGAGTTCATGCTTCTTGGAGGCCCACCTTGCCAAGCTTACTCAATAGCTGGTCGATCCCGAAGTTTAGGTGTTGGCCAAAGAAGATACATCGAAGAAAAAGATGTTAGAAGAACGAGCGAAGAAATAAAGAAGGAAAGAGCTCAGCTTTTTTATGCTGATAAACGACACCATCTTTATCTGGAATACATAAAGATTCTCGCAAATTACCAGCCTAATATTTTTATAATGGAGAACGTAAAAGGTATACTTTCCGCAAAGAAGGGACATGGGTCAAAAGATGGAATATTTGAGGAAATAATCAAAGGCTTGGAGGATCCAGATCAAATTTCAGGGATAAGTAGAGCTACTGGCACCAAAAAACGCTATGAATTGTTTTCCTTATCCAATGAACCAAAAGCTGATCTGATAAAAGATGTGATCTACGACCCTAGGAACTTTTTGGTAAAGTGTGAAGATTATGGGGTGCCACAAAATAGGCACCGAATAATAGTAATGGGAATAAGACGTGATGCCAGTTTTACTCCAAATATTCTTGAAAAGAAATCCCAAAAAAATTCGGTCAGAAATGCTATCGGGCATTTGCCAAAATTAAGGAGTGCGGTATCAAAAACATCTTTGGATGATACTTTTGAAAATTGGGCATCTACAATCGCAGATGAATACAAGAGTTCTCTCTATGGGAAAACCGACGACGAGTTTAACTTGGATGAAATTGTACGAACAATCGTATTCAGTAATCGAATACTGTCTCGTGGGGCTAGACATATCAAAAAGAAAAGGGGTCGACCGTTAGGCAGCGAACTGGAAGAATGGTACCTTGATAAAAGAATAAGAGGGTGGATTCAGCATGAAACCAGATCTCATATGGCTAGTGACCTTGGTAGGTATCTTTTTTGCTCTGCCTTTGCGTTAAGGCACAAAAGATCACCTAAAATAAATGAGTGGCAGGGAGACCTTGAGAGACTAAAACCAAAACATTTAAATGTAACCAAAGATAGTATAGGAGATATACTTACTACCAAAGGACATAATGATAGATTTAAGGTTCAGACATGGGATAAGCCTTCCTCCACTATAGTCAGTCATATTTCTAAGGATGGCCACTACTATATTCATCCTGATCCACTACAATGTCGATCACTGACCGTAAGAGAGGCGGCAAGATTACAAACATTTCCTGATAATTACTTTTTTTCAGGTAACAGAACCCAGCAATATCATCAGGTTGGGAATGCAGTTCCACCCTATCTAGCATGGCAGATAGCAAAGTTGATTTTAAATATGAATAAAGTAGAGAGTGGTTGATATGAGCACATACAGATTTGACTGGAAGGACGTTGTTTACGGTTCGATCGAAATTGAGGCGAACTGCGGTAAAGATGCTGAGGAGATATTAATGAACCTATCTTTAAAAGATCTCCTGGAAAAATCTCAGAGTAACTCAGATAGGAATGAAAGAGCAATTCGATTTGTAGATGCTGGGCAACATTTTCAAAGTCTGGATAAAGATGACTGGGACAAACTTAAAGAAAATTTGTAAATGTTTAGGTGGCAAAAAAATGCGTGTATTCAAACTTGATGCTGATAATTCAAAAGTTCTTTCTCACGATCTATTGGAGCACCTGTTAGAACAATTTCCTCTGGGTCATTCAACTATACATGGTGAAGATCACTGGATGCGTGTCCTTTATAATGGGCGAATGTTAGCAAGAGAAAATCGAGCTAATTTAAATGTGGTGGAATTATTTGCAATTATACATGATTGCCAGAGAGATAATGATGATTATGATTTAGAGCATGGGAGAAGAGCTGCTGAATATGTTTGTGAGATACGCAACAGATGGCTTGATATTAATGATAGAGAAACAGAGTTACTTGTAGAGGCCTGCAAATATCATTCAGATGGTTTCGTTGATGCTGATATCACTATTCAAACTTGTTGGGACTCAGACCGACTTGATTTAGGAAGAGTAGGTATAAAGCCCTCACCTGAAAGACTTTGCACTGTCATTGCTAAACGAAGTGATGTTATAGACGCAGCTTATCGGCGTTCAATTAATGTATAGTATCCTTAGCAATATTCTTATAAGTGTAATAGTTGTTGCTTATTATTCTTATAAGGCTTTGGTTTTCATTCATCGTCTAGGTGTGTTTGTAATCAGGATCATTGACAAAATTGTGGAAGCTATAATGATAAGAACAGTATATCGTCTTAGCGATACTCAGAGAAAAGTAATCATGCATATATTACTCCTTGTGGGTGTTGGAATAGTGAGAGAGTTGAGCTCTTAACCAAGGGTGACTTTAAAGGATCCATTTAAAGAGAATTTAATGTAATGTTTTTATCAAAAACTGATTATCTACACTTTTTACATTGTGCCAAGTCGTTATGGCTGTCCAAACACAAACCAGAGGAATATCCAAAAAAAACGATATCCACTTATGAGGATAAGCTTGCTCTGGAGGGATATGAGGTTCAAAAACTTGTTCAAGATTTTTTGTTGAAGACACCAGAAGCAGGAAGCTTTTCTTTCGAAAAAATATTTACGACAGACGAGGGACTTTATGCTCAAGCAGATATCATTAGCGAAAACGACGATGGCACTGTAAATATTTATGAGGTTAAATCAGCAGGAAATATTGACAAGACACATTTGATAGATGCCACGTTTCAAATGATTACAGTTGAAAATTCAGGATTGAAAGTCAACGCTGTATATATAGTTCACCTGAATAAGGAATATGTAAGAGCGGGGGCCTTAGAGGTTGATAAAATGATGAGCTTTAGCCTCGTGACAGAGCAGGTGAGAGGCTTAATGGTAGAAACAGTCGAGAGCATAAGGTCGGCTCTTGAGTTCTTAAACAAGAAAGAAATCGATGAAACTAGTTGTTCTTGTTTGCTGTTGAGTAAATCGCATCATTGTGAAACTTTTGATTATTTTAATCCAAGGGTACCTAAGCCTTCGATTTATAATTTGCCTCGTTTACACAAAAATAAAATTCTTACCTTCACGAAAGAAGATCGCTTGAGTTTAGAGGAAATTGATGAAGACGAGGTTTCTCCTAATCAATTAAATGTTTTAAAAGCAGCAAAATCTAATTCGCCAGTTATAAATCAAGACATTATAAGAAAATTCTATGAGCAGGTAGAATATCCCGTTCATTTTTTGGATTATGAAACATTCAGCTCTGCGATACCCATAGTTGAAGGAATGAAACCGCATGCGCATATTCCCTTTCAATTTTCTATTCACATTAAGAAAGATGAGGAGTCAGCGGAACTAGAGCACTATCAGTATTTGGCAGAAGAGGCTGAATTACCTCTCGCTTTAATCGAAAGTATGGAGAGGGTAATTTATGACAAAGGAAGTGTAGTTTCCTGGCATAAATCTTTTGAAAACACTCGCAATAAGGAAATGGCGTTGCTTTATCCTGATAAGGCTGATTTTCTGAACAGTGTTATAGAAAGAACTATCGATCTCGAAGATATATTTAAAGCAGGATATATAGATATAGCTTTTGGGGGCTCTACTTCGATAAAAAAAGTTTTACCCATTTTGGTTCCAGATCTTACTTACGACAGTATGTCCGTTGCCAATGGAACGGATGCCATGGAGGCTTTTAGCAAGATTATCGAATGGGGAGATAGTACGGAAAAAACTAAACTAAAAGAAGACATGCTGGCTTATTGCAAACTTGATACATTGGCCATGGTAAAGATATATGAGAAAATGAAGGAATTTAGTTAAAAAGTCAGCAATATTGTTATCGTAATTTATTAGATTTCTTTAATTTTACTAGAGAACGCTTTCTAATCCTCAGTAATTAAATCTGCTCGTAATCTTCGTTGAAAACCATTAGGCCAGTCTTCGGGTTTTTTATTGTGTCCGTTACCCACAACCCTCAGTAGCTTTGGTTCTCTAATAAGAGATCTTCTAGTTTTTGCCAGACAATGGTGAACCGCTGACTCGAAAAGCAAACTCTGGCGATCTGTGACTTTTTTTGGTGCATAAGGCATAAGAGATCTCAATAGTTGAATGCCTCTTGATTTAACCGCTGGGCTATGCTGAGTCCCTGATTTGTGATTTTTTAATCGTTCCTCTGGCAAAAGGAATGTTTCACCAACATACACTCCGTAATTGTTGTCCTCCTCAAAATAGTCCATCAAAATAACATATATAGAATGGCTTGAATTATATGTTCTTGAAGATGGGTTTTGTAATAAGCGTATCTGTCGCCGTGCTCGTTGTAGCCATTCGATGGGTTTTACCTTTTTTTCTTTAAAAAGAGTCTTTAGTTGGTTTAACTGACTCCGACAGGTTCCACTATTTTCCTTCAACCGACATTCCAATTCATGTTTTATAAGTGTTGCTATTTCTATATCTTTTTCTGCCCCTTCTAGACAGTTGAAGGAGGCTGATAAAAGGTCATTTGCTTGGATATCTTTGAATAAACGTGTTTTAAATCGTGAATTACGATCGAGCATAAGCTCAATTAAATGCTCTGTTATCAAATCAGCCCTCGACCCGTTTCGCCAAAATCTCATCGATATAGGCTAGGTCCTTTTCCCATTTCTCAATTGCCTGCATTGATGGATTTTGCCGACCCTCCATTAACCCTTTAAAAATATTAAGCGAATTTCGCATCTTTCTTAGTCGAGCCTCTGATTTGGGTTGGCTCCACTGATCTAAAACGCTGTCGGTTAAAAAGGTTGGAACGGTTACAAGCCCATTAAATACTGAAGATAAAATAATTTTTCTTCTATCATCTGAAGGGCCATTTTTGGTAACACTATAGCCAGCAAAAGAAAGTAAACCTTCTGCAGCATCAAATGAGCCCTGCAATGTATTAGTTTCTTCACTTCTTTCACTTTTATCCTGTGCTAATTGATCTGAAAAATTCTTTTCACTAATTTTTTGGTTAGTCTTTTCAGCTTCATCGTTGAAAAACTCTGTGTCGGGGATATTAGCTTTTTGCCCTTTCCCAGCAAAATCTTTTGAAGCATTCGAATTTTTATATTCAATCTGTTTTTTCAATAGATCACTTAAGAAAGGTGAGGGAAAGGCGGGTTCGTCAAATCGCTTTTTCACATATGATAAAATTAAATGATGTTTGGCTCTTGTCAGGCCTACATATGCCAATCTTCTTTCCTCATCGAGTCTCTCTAATGCTCTTGAATGGGGAATGAGATCCTCTTCCCAGCCAATTATGAATACGCTATCCCACTCGAGGCCTTTAGCTCCATGAATCGTTCCCACATGCACCGCATTATCGTTGTCTGATTTGGTTGTATGCCCGCTTACTATTTGTAAAGCTCTCTTGAGCGACCCTTTCGATAATAGATACTCTTTATGAGAAAGGAGAGATTTATTTAGTTCTGTAACTTCTTCTTCTGATAAGTCTTCCTTAGCTAGATTAATAGTAAAGGTAGATAAAGATTTTACTTTTCTACTCCAATCTTCGTTTGCTAAAGCAACCGCAAATTTCCTTAATCTTGATTTGATTGAAGTGCGTAAATTATTCGGCAGTTCGAAATTTTCACTCACTGCTATAGCGGTTAATAGTTGTTTGGCTATTTTATCTTTGAAAGCTCCAGATCCATCTTTTGTAATGAAGGGGATGTTATTTTCGACTAAAGCTAAAATTATGTTCAAGGAGATACTATTTGTTCTCCCCAAAACAGCGATCTCTTTGTAAGAAACACCTTCTGTCTGCTTTTGATCAATTAAATCTATGATCCGCTTAGCCTCGATGCTTTCATTCTTTGTTCTTAAAAAAGATACTTTGCCTTTATCTTGCTTGGCAGCAATCAATTCTTTTTTATGGCGTGTGGTTAGGCCCGATGCAAGATAACTGGATAAATTTATAATTGTGCTTCCTGAACGATAATTTTTTAGTAGCTGGACTTTCTGAGAGCCAGGATAATACGTATCAAAATTTAATATAAAATCGACATCACTCCCTCTCCATCCATATATTGCTTGATCGTCATCACCTACCACCCAATAATTAGCTCCGCCCTTGAGAATTAAATCTAACATCACTTTCTGAGAAAAGTTAATATCCTGGAACTCATCTACAAGAACATGATCGAATTTAGACACAAATTCTTTTTTTCCTCTTGCATCAACTTCGAGCGTTTTAGTAGACCACTGTATCATCCTCTCAAAATCAATTAGAGTATTATCGGTTAGATGCTTTTCATAATATGCATAAATTCTGGCGCTTAATTGCGACAAGTGTGATGATCTTTCTGTAGCGCTAATAATGGCATCTTCAGGGTCTAAAAGTTTCTGTCGGAAAATATCAATTTCTGCAATTATCTCGCTGTCCTGAATTTTTTTATCCTCAGGTGTTTCTTGTAGCTTGTCCTGCATTTCGTTTCTTATATTCCTTATTATTGAAACTCGTTCAAACATTGATGATAGTATTTTCTTTGGAGCTGAAACGTTAATAAGATGTCCATAGTCATTAACAATTTTCAAACCTAAAGCATGAAATGTAGTAACATTACTGCTTCGCACTTTTTCTTCTTTCAGTCTTTTTTCTATTTCTGTTGATGCTTTTTTTGAGAACGCGCAGCAAAGGATCCTTTCGGGACGTACCCCTTCATTTACTAAATGCACGTATCGACCGATCAATGTACTTGTTTTACCAGTGCCAGGCCCCGCTAAAACTAAAAGCGAGTTGGCTTGATTTTTAGCAGCAATCTTTTGCTCTTCATTTAATTGTGGCATTTCATGTTCCTAACGCTTTTATCTCTCATTCGGATTAAATCATACAGTAAAATATTACCGTTTTTCCATTTTATAACAAGACAGTATGAATGTTTTTCGAATCGCCGTAAGAGAGCCATTTAAAAAAAGTTAATAAAATCAATAATATAAAAAATATTGACATGTTTGTATAATAATTATACAAATATGTTTGTATATAAATAATACAAAGGAGTAAAATGGCGGAGTTTGAATCAGATTTTTGGCATCCCAAAGTGGCAACAGATATTGTTTTACTGACTATAAGAGAGAAAAAGCTCAACATCTTGTTAGTGAAGAGAAAGGAAGGAAAAGAAGGGCTATGGGCTTTACCAGGAGGTTATATTAATAAGGGCGAAAATTTAGAAACATGCGCTAGACGGGAGTTGAGAGAAGAAGCTGGGATTGAAGTTCCACACTTAGAATACTTCAAAGTATATAGCGAACCAGAAAGAGACTATCGTCATCAAACTATTTCGCACGCATTTATAGCAATCCATCCGTCAGGCAAGCTAAGGCTAAAGGCAGACACTGATGTGTCTGATGTCAACTGGTTTGAAGTTAATAATGTTCCGTCGCTTGAGTTTGATCATAATCAAATATGTTCAGACGGTATTAAACATGCTCGTGCTCTCATAGAAGATAAACCGAGGTTAGCTTTTGCTTTTCTTAGCGATAGTTTCACGTTTACTGAACTACGCGAGACATATGAGACGCTTGGTGGAAGTAAGTATTCGGAGTCCAATAAGAGAAATTTTCAACTATGGTTAAAGAAATATGGTGGAGGCGCTGGTTTGATAGTTGAAACAGGACAGACAAGAAGAGGAAATCACAGGCCTGCGAAACTCTTTGTACTGAATACAGAGTTATTAAGAAGGTTAGATACGGAATAGAATTTATAGGAAAGGTGAATTAATGGAAAAAGTAATTGGAAAAGACATACTAAAGGAGCATGACCATGAAATTGGCATGTTGATCGGATTAGCAATAGGTGATGCCATGGGTGCACCAATTGAATTTGAAAAACCTAGATCACCAGAGAATTATGTGAGGGAATACCAAACTGGTGGCTTCCACAACGTAACTAAAGGAGAGTTTACTGATGACACTTCAATGGCTCTTGCAATGGCAGATGCTTTTATTGAAAAAGGAACAAACTCAGGCACTTCATTTGATGGGCATCTTATAATGAAGAATTTTTTAAATTGGCGTTACGAAGGTAAATACTCACCAAGAGGGGTTTGTTTTGATGTCGGCCTTACAGTGGCTGGAGCATTATCTAAATACAGAGCAGATAACACAAATCCTTTTACTGGAGATACCGACCCAATGTCGGCAGGAAATGGAGGTTTAATGCGATTAGCCCCTGCTATAATAGCAGCCCAGTCAAAAGAAGAAGCAATATTCTTTGCGCGCGAAAGTACTCGGTTAACTCATGGGTGTGAAGAAGCATTGATGTACAGCGAAATTTTAGCGGAAGAACTTTGGGAAAAAAGAACAAATGAGAGAGGAGATAGATTTAAGCTTCCTTCAGATACTGATCGGTCTAAAGTTTTGTCAGGGGGCTATGTTAAAGAAACTTATCAAGCTGCCTGGTGGGCATATCAGACATCAGGATCTTTTGAAGAGTGCGTAGTAAAAGCCATCAATAGAGGTCACGACAGTGATACCACAGGAGCTGTGGCTGGTATGATCGCAGGTGCTATGTACGGCTTTTCAAAAATCCCAGATTGGATGATTAATGGTCTGCAATGGAAAGGCCATATAATTATGACAGCACTTCAATTAAAGCTAGGCAAAGGAGGCACTCATCGTTTTTTACGTAAACATTTATTTTCTCAAAAAGCAAAAAGAGGAGATACGGCATCAATTTTTGGTAAAAAAGCGTATTGCCTTGATGAAATGGCAAACTACGGTGGTGGCTCTGTGCAGCTCTGGGCTATTGAAGGACTTGAAGCTCAAATTACAGAAAAAAACAGCTTGCTTGGTTATAAAAAAATCAGATGCTTAGAAATAGAAAAAAACTATGATCTGCTTGTATACGAAAATGATAAAGGATCCTCATGCAGGATCCCATTATCTTGTATTGCAAGGTATGATGCAAATCATTTGAATTAAACAGAATTTTTATTAAATGCCGAGACCATTTATCCAAGCAACATATCAAGACCTCTCGAGATTAGTGGAAGAGAATTCGACTAATAACGAGGTGCTCATAAAATTAATCGATGAAATGGGGTTCCGTCGTAGAACTGCAAACAGAATAGCTGTTATAAGGGAGAAAGCAGAGCTTTATATAAAGAGAAATAGCGATAATGTTGGGCCAAATTCTAGCTCGCAAAATGAAGCTGAACAAGATAGTGAATCGACAGATGATGATGAAGATTTTTTTCTAGAGGATCCTTTAGACAAGCGAGAAATAGGGGATGAAATGCAGGATAGTGAATTTTCACAGAATTCTGCTAAAATCGAGGAAAAACTTAAGAGAGAGAATAATATGTTGATTAGGACTGCATCTCCAAACCTGACAAACGTGCCAAGCGTATATATGGGTTCAGAAGGTAGCAGCTTTCCTATTCAAGGATTAGAAGGTGCAAATAATACTCTTCAGAAGTATATAGCTGTGCTTGATGGTCTCGTTAAAGAAATAAGAAGATTTAGACGATTTGCGAAGACAGTTACTCTAACTGGGGGTCGAAAGCAACCAGAGGTTTCTGGTGAGCACGGCTATTTATATTCGTTCCCCTATGATTCTGACGAAGAATTTTTCGAAGGAACCTCTGTGGACTTAGTTGCTGGTCAAACCGAAGTGAAGGGAACTATAGTTTCATTGCTAAAGGAACAAAAAACCTTGCTGATATCTCTTGTTCATGATCTTGGCGAGACAATTACCCACTGCTCCATTACACAAGATGAGGCTGCTTTTTACGAGGCTCTAGCCGATCGTTTAAGGGTGGAAAACAATCCAGAAGGAGATGAAGGAAGGCCACCTGTAGGAATGAATATACCAATGGCAGATAATGTTATATCTGGCAAATCCAAAGCTATTGCCGATCAAGATTTGATTACTTTGATGGATACAGGTCTAAATGCCGATCAAACAGACTTTATTAATAAAGCAAATAAGCAATCTGTAAGCTTCCTATGGGGACCACCTGGTACAGGCAAAACCCAAACTCTTGGAGCACTAATAGGATCTTTTTATAATGCTGATCAAAAAACACTAATCTGTTCAAATACAAATCAGGCTGTTGACCAAGTGCTTTTGAAGCTATGTCGTCAATTAAAATCAGAGGGAAGGGTGTCTGATTTAGATGAAGGAAGAATTATTCGAATTGGGCAGATTCATCAGTCTGAATTACTTGAGGAGTTTAAGGATTATGTAACTATTGACGGCATAGTTGACAGGCTCAGCTCTGACTTAAAAGAGCAGATTGCAAAGAAGGTCAGTAAAAAAGCTAAGTGCCAGCGTCAGCTAAATTCTATTA
>CACHJY010000031.1 GCA_902580265.1 uncultured Alphaproteobacteria bacterium | reverse complement strand
TTTAAAACCTCAAATTGCTAGCTGTTGTGAATTTTTATCCATTAATGAATTTGTTGAAACATTTAGGGGATTGTTATCGATAACAATATCAGTTGAACAAATTTCTTTTTCCGTGCAAAGAACTAAAGCCCTTTGAACAATATTCTCTAATTCTCTAACGTTTCCTGGCCAACTATGATCTAGAAGCGTTTTCAATGCTGATTTTTTTAACCATGGAAGCTCATCAATCGATTTACAATGTCTGTACAGTAGCGCTGTGGTCAGAGCTATAATATCATCTCTTCTGTCACTTAAGTGTGATGTAGCAAGAGGAAAAACGTTTAGTCTGTAATAAAGGTCCTCCCTGAAAGTTCCCTTTTTTATTTCCTCTAGCATATTTCTATTAGTAGTTGCTATCACCCTTACATCCACCGGCGAATCTTTCTGTGAACCAATTGGAGTTACAATTTTTTCTTGAAGAACTCTAAGTATTTTTGCTTGTAGACTGAGTGGCATCTCACTTATTTCATCTAATAGCAAGGTCCCACCATCTGCAGCTCTGAATATTCCTTTGTTTGGGCTGGATGCACCGGTAAACGCTCCTTTTTCATGTCCGAATAGAATTGCCTCTAGCATATTTTCAGGGATGGCTGCACAGTTTATGCCAACAAATGGGCTGTTGCTTCTGGATGAATTACTATGAATGAATTTTGACAAAACTTCTTTACCAGTCCCTGTTGGTCCATTTATAAAAACTGTAACATCCGTCTTTGCAACCCTCTCTGCAAGCTTTACCAATTTTTTTGTGATTTGATCTCCGGCGATGAATTGATTGTTCTTTGTGACTAGCGTTGCAACCATCTGAAAACCATACTCATTTGGAGTGTCTCCTCCTTCATTGTCCTTAGGGAAATTGATATATAATAGTTTTCCACCTAAATCTTCTTTTACCCAGAAAGAGTTGTCCTTCTGGCTAATAACAATGATAGCTTTAGCTTTATAGCTCTTAGCCATCTCGATAAGCCCAGCTGGACCATTGATAGAGTCAAAATATTTTTTTGAGCAAAGAAAACAGGTGTCAGAGACCGTTGTACTTATTTTCTCAAAATTCGCTTTCTCATTGTTTTTTGTAAAATCAACAGTTACTTGTCGATCTTCAAGAATTTCTCTCAACTTTATTGAGAAGGGCAAGCCCTCTGGTTCAATAATAACGTTTAACATACCTGTTCTCCTTTGACATTCTGTTAAAGGCAAAAAGTGGGCCAAAGTATTCTTTTATTTATTTTTTTTATTAAGTTATTGAAATTTAGATATTTTTTTACATTTTGAGACACACTAAAGTTATCTAATTGAAAAAGTCAGGCGTTCAAAAATTTGACTTTTCTCCTATATTTTTTCATATGGCATGTTAATATAAGTTAAAATATTGACAAGAAGACTGAGATATATGCAGGCAATAGAAGAAATCATTTTGGGAAACTCTTTAGCAGTAAAAGAAATGAAAAAACTAATAGAGATGGTTTCAAAATCTAATACAACTGTTTTGATTCAGGGAGAAACGGGCACTGGTAAAGAGCTAGTTGCAGAGGCTTTACACCTAGCATCGGGTAGAAAAGGAAATAATGTTTCTGTTAATTGTGCAGCAATTCCATCAGAGCTTTTAGAGTCTGAGCTTTTTGGGCACGAAAAAGGGGCTTTTACCGGTGCAGATCGTGCAAGACCGGGTAGATTTGAGCAAGCTAATAATGGCACTATTTTTTTAGATGAAATAGGAGATATGCCGCTTCCGCTACAATCAAAACTATTGAGAGTGCTAGAGAGCCGAAAAATACAAAGAGTAGGCTCAAACAAAGAAGTTGATGTTAAGTTTCGTTTAGTATGTGCTACTCACCAAGACCTTGATAAAAAAGTTGAAAAGGGAGAATTTAGAGCAGATCTATTTTACAGGATTAATGTTTTTCCAATTGACGTACCAACCCTAGCCGCGAGGGCAGTAGATGTTCCTATACTTATCCAAGGGATTATAGAAAAAATAAAATTTTCAGGACAAGACATTAAGGTAAACTTTAGTGAAGATGCTCTTAAGGTTTTATCAAATTATAACTGGCCAGGAAATGTTAGAGAGCTTCGAAATGTAATTGAAAGAGCATCCGTGCTATTTAATGATAGGTCTGTATCGGGTGATAACGTCAAAGAAAATCTTTTACGACTCAAAGTCCCTGACCGCGATGAGGAGCAAGATGAATTGTGGGCTGCATCAACTGAGTTGGCTGACATTTCAACCCTGGAAAAAGATGAAGAAACAGATAGTTTGCCTATACCTAAACCAGAGCAATACAAGGATTGGTTTTTATATTTTGATAAAATGGATCTAAGACGTCACCTAAGCGAAATTGAAATCGTGATGATCGAAGCAGCCCTACAAAAGACGGATGGAATGGTAAGTCAAGCTTCTGACGCCCTTAAACTTAGAAGAACTACCTTAATTGAAAAAATGAAAAAATATGGGATTTCTAATAAAAGTTAACAGGTCTACTGCTTATATGCTTGATGCATTTTTCGTTTACGCGAAACTTCCAGTGTGTAGTTTTTAAACTTTAAGGACGTTTCCTTCTGATATTTTTCAACACTTTGTAATAATATCCGGAGTTGAGCTAACTCGTCTTTTGTCATGCTACTTTTACTTAACGGATCCTCAGCTAAGCTTTTGATAGAACTTTCTAGTTCAGTTGAGAGACTTGCTAATTTTTCGAATTCACTTTTTTCTAGAGCAGACTCTATCATTCCCTGCAGTAACTTTATTTTATTTAAATGTTCATGCGCCATATTAAGATTTAGCTTATAGACCTCCAACTATCCCTTATTTCGGCCAATGCGGTCAAGGCATTTGTGCTTTTATTTATCTTACAGCTTTTAAATTCCTCTATTAATGTTACCCTAGTATACTCATATATTTGAAAAAGGCTTTTAGCGACTTTAAGATCTTTTTCAAAATCTATGCTTGACTGAAGAGTATATAAAATTGTCAAAGCACGAGAAAAGCTGGATGACTTTTTTCTGAAATTTTCTGAATTAGGCACTATATTTTTTTGAAAATTCTTTACTGACTTTATAAGCTCGTCAAAACATTTTATAAGAATGGAGTTGTCATCTGAGTGTGTTACTTCCATCCGATCGGTATTTTGATATTGTGTTGCGGCGCTAATGTGCTTCATTTTTATAACATTGATATTGGTAGCTAATCGTGATACTCTCTCAACATGGTTGATTCTATTTTAACAAATCAGGCACCTATAGCCCAACAGAGCACGAGTAATAGATCCATTACAAGTACTGCTGTTTCTGATGCAAGTTCCATACCAGAAGTTGAACTGGCAGATCAGGTTGTTGACGTAACCCCTAGAGTGATGGATTCGGATGCCAATAATTCGTTTGCACCACCTATTGAGTCACGTGTTGCGATAAGGCCTCCAGAAGATACGATCACGTCAGGGCTAGACTTGAGACCACCTTTAGAAAACTTTAGCCCTATTGATTTAACTACCGAAAGGGCTTTAGAAAACAGAGTTGCCGATATTGAGATAAGGGCAAATGACCTAGTGGACGAAACAGACTCCCAGGCAAATATTAATAATAATGCAATTGAAGCTTTTACAACTGCAGATAACGACCTTCAGCAGGCGGTTGATATCTCCGCATAACTAGTCTTTCTCTATTTCTGAAATTTGGTCTTGAACTTTTAGATATTCTAAAAAAAGGTCTGACTCAGTAACAACACCTATCAGAATACCGTCTTTGTCAGTAACTGGAATACTTTCCCCTACAAAGTTGCTGACTTTTACGATAGCGTCTGAGATTGTAGATGTTTTTTCGATGCATAAAGGGTTTTTTTCCTGAATTATATTTTTTGAGGCTTCCGATAAAACATAATTAACTTTGGTTTTACCTATGAGTTTGCCACTTTCATCCAATAAATTGGCTTCTGTAAAGCCACTTTTTTCAAATAAATGTAATAGTTCCTTTTTATTTATGTTGGCGGACACCGCTAAGTATTCGTTTTTCTTTGCAAGAGATTCTACAGATATTTCGGATAATAATATTTCGGTTCTACCTCTTGAAATTTTAAAGTTTCTTGAAATTAATTGTTTATCGAAAAAGGAGTGACCGAAATATAAAGAGCTTATAAGGCAAGAACCCGCAACACATATTATCGATACAAATGCAAGGTCATAAGAATGCGTCAATTCAAAAATAATCACAATGGTTGCTATGGGAGCACCGATAACCGAAGCGGAAAGAGCAGCCATTCCCGCTAAGACCAATGCATCGCCAAATAGTCCTAAATTCAAATAATTTCCAAAAAATGTAAAAATGCCGCCGACCGCGGCCCCAAGAACTAGTGCCGGTGAAAAAACTCCTCCAAAAAAACCCATACTTAAGCATATAACTGTTACAAATAGTTTTAGGAACAAAACCACAAACATAAAAGTAACTGAATAGCTATCATTAAGAATTCCGGTTATAGTCTCTCCGCCAAGTCCGAGTATTTCTGGTATAAATCCACCTAGTGCCCCACATATAACAACTGCTAGAATAATTCTGGTTATTTCATTAGGAGATATATTACTAATATTCTTTTGTAAGTTAAGTAAGCTTTTCATGAAAATAACCGCTACTAATGCGCAAACTGGCCCGAGTAATAAGGAAAGAGAGACGGCGGGTAACAATGAAATGTTGGCGTCAGTATTTTGAAATAATATTCCAGATGGAAAAAAATAAGTAGTTAGAGTGGAACTCACAACACTACTTAACGCTATCGGTGCAATGGCTCTAAAAGAGAAATGTCTTAGTATCGCTTCATGGGCAAAAATTATTCCTCCAATCGGAGAGTTAAAACCAGCCGAAATAGCGGCAGCCACCCCACAACCTATGAAAATGTCCTTCGATAAAAGTCCAGAAATTCTTCTATTGATAAAATTTCCAATTGTACCTCCTAGATGGACTAACGGTCCATATTGTCCAACCGATGCGCCACCACTAGCAGAGATAAAAGCAGAAAATGTTGACAGGAATCCTGTTTTCGTATCTAGCTCGGTTGTTGGGCTGTGGGCGCTCAAAATTACATCAGCGGGTCCATGGTATCGAGATATATTAAGTAAACTTTTAACAATAATTATTAAAACTGCAGCCAATATTAGAAAAAAAAATGGAGTTACACTAAAGCATTGACCTGCTACCTCAAATAAACATGAGCTATTTTGGATCCTAAAATTAGAAATTTTTTTAACGCCAAGAACAAAACCGACTGAAAATATTGATACTATACTACCTGTAAGAGTTCCAAAGACTATAACTTGGAAAATTATATTTAAAATATTCAAGATCAGTTTCTTTTAAAATTTTTCCCTTTAAGTGTATCGAATGTTCAAAAACTGTCAAATATGGAAGAGGGCTCTGCCACTAACTCCCCAAGCCAACCAACCTCAGGTTCTTCAACAATACTCCATGATGCAGGAGCATAATTATAAACGTTAGACCTTAAACTGAAAATAAATGCTTTAAATGCCGTGCAAAGCTCTTTATGTTCTGGAATTGGGCTCTTCGATCCTTTAAATTCTGACGTAAACAACCCTGATATTTTTCTTGGTTTATTGTCTCTATGGAACTTATACGTTCTGTAGATATAAGCATTAAGTATTATCACAGCGTTCTCAGCTGCCTCTATTTCTGCAAGTGTTCGTAATTTTTCCTCAGCAACTGACTCAATTATACCAGGGTGTATAGTCTCATACTGCTCGGATAGCCCACGCGAATATTTATTAGCTATAGCATTAAGGCTACTACTACCAGTTAGAAAATCCACAGCCGTGTGGGCAGTCACAATACTTACGATCCATCCTGGACAAAAATTTGTCAGCTTCAACTCCTTTATTCGAACGTCACAATAGAATATATAAGCTTTTCCAGATAATAATGGAATAGAATACTTTTTTTAAGATGAAAAATTTTAAATTAAAAAACAAGTAGAATAGCTCTCGGGTTGCAAGAAAAAAACGATATAAAATAATTTCCTTTAAAAAATTATTTATTGATTAATAGTTGGCTCGATTTGTGCTTAATCAATAAGCTGCGGTTTTAGAGGAAGCGCTTCGAGTAAAAGGTTAATGAGATTGGGATAAAAAGAAAGGTTTTTTAGCTTCAAAAATAAAAGAATTATCGCTGAAAAGAAAGGCTAGCTGCTAGTATTTTTTACCAAAAGAGCGAACTAGTAACGAAAATTTAGATTATTATGCATCTAGAAAAAATAACACGGATGAATTACAGCGATCATATTCATATGAAAGTTTATTATAAAAATGCTCAAAACTAGGATCAATGAGCTTCAAAAAGCCACACTAAGCTTTATGAAGGATCGAAACCTTAAAAAGGGTTTAGAAACAATAAATCTTGCTATTGATTTAGATAACAATATTGCAATAAATCACTATATAAAAGGAAGGATTTGTCAAGAGTTAATAGACTTTCCGGAAAGTATTATTTCATATAAAAAATATTTATCTCTTGAAAGACGTGTTGATGAAAACGATACGTATAGAAGAGCTCAATTCAATTTATCGATATGCTATTTTACTGTTCGTAATTTTAAAGAGGGCTCAAGATTATATCACTTTAGGCATCAACCGGCAGTCCTTGATCAATTTAATAATAAACGAGTATGGAATGAAAACATTGATAAAGGTAGGGTGTTAATCTGGGCAGAGCAAGGGATTGGTGACGAAATTCTTTTCATGCGTTTTCTTAAGTTACTCGAAAAATCTGACTGTCAGTTTTTTTTGGAATGTGACATTAGAATACACCGAATAGTTAATATAAATTTTCCTTACATTAAGTTAATTGATAGAGGATCCGAAATTAATTGGGAATATTTTGATTATCACGTTCCTTTTGGTGACCTTTTGTCTATTTTCCATGAAAAACTGGCTGATTTATCCCATCCGTATATCTCAATCTCGTTAGATAAAAAAGTTGAAAAAATTCGACAGGAGTTTACCGGAAAGCAAATGGTTGGAATTAGTTGGAGAAGTCTCAGTCCAGATTATCATTTAGAGCGATCAAAAAAGTTGGAAGATATGTGTAAGAGTCTAAATCAGGATGAAGATATTTTAATAAACCTGCAACCTTCAGTCTTGGATGGCGAATTATCTCAGTTGGAAAAACTAGGTTTTAAAGTTGTCAATTTTTGTGATTGTAAAAAAGATATCTATACAGTTTTTCAGCTAATAACCATTTGCTCAAAAGTGATAACAGTTGCGAACTCTGTAGCGCATTTTGCTGGAGCATTAGGGAAAAAAACTATACTGTGGCTTCCCGAGTACCCTACTTGGCGGTGGGGACAAGACATGGTTGCTTCAGATTTATATCCGTCTATTGAATTAAAAAGATCCTAAAGCTAGCTCAGTATAAAAAAAGTTGGATATATTTTTTGATTATTGAATATAGATTGTACTCTTGAAAAATGAAAAAAGAAGCGAGTGACAAAAAAACCGATTTATTGTTAAGTGCGTTCCTTATTTTTATATTTTAGGCATCATAGTTTCTTGAACGTCTTTTTTAGAGTTTATATCGGTGCAATATAAAGATATTAGATCCTAAAGGGTAAAGTTGTGCGCTTCATATACAAAGTTCATTGCCAAATATTAATTTCATTTCAACATCAGAGGAGTTAGATGCAATTGATTTTGACTATCAACTACCAATAGGAAGTCTACCTAAACTATTCCGTAACAATGAAATTGATTTTCAAAAACAAGAGATTGGTTATCTTAGGGCAAATCAAAGCCATGCGGAGCATTTAAAAAAGGAACTTAAGCTGCATGACGGTCCTTTGATAGGTATTTCATGGGCAAGCTTTAATAGTAATTAACAGCAACAAAAAATCAATCGCTCTTAAAAATTTCGAAACTTTCTAGGCAACTTCAATTGCGATATCATAAATCTTCAATATGGAAATGTAGATAAAGAAGTTGAAGAGTTTACAAACGCAACAAATCTAAACTTTATTAATAATTCATGGTGTTGACGTCTATAATGACATTGAAGGATTAAGTGCTCTAATTGAAATTTGTGACCTTATAATAACGATACCAAATGTAACCGTACAACTGTCAGGCGCGCTTTGAAAAAAGGGGTGGGTGATCGTGCCCTTTAGCCCAGACTTTACTTGGACAATTGATAAAGCCACGAGCCTATGGTATCCAAACATAAATATTTATAGACAGAAAAAAATTAATGATTGGACAGAAGTACTGATCGAATTAGAAAGCGAGGCTTTAAATTATCTGGATAGTTCAAATTATTCAAAAGCTATAGATTGATTGTTCAATAAATTGGGACCAACTTTGCAAACTTTTTTAACATATAAGGAGCTTTGATATGTGTGGAATTTTTGCAACAACACTAGTGGTTAAAAGTTGGTTGCAATCAAGTTTTTCAAAATATCTTGATCGAGGTCCAGATCAAAAAGCCATTTATATCGAAAAAGACATTGGAATTGCCGTTAATAGGCTAGAAAATAGGAATTTATACTCAGTCAACAGCAATTAACTTTTTGTTAGCCAATAAGAAATATTGCTTTGCCTAAGCACCTATTTTTGACCAACTTTCTGCTATTCCACCGATTATCGATTCTATTTCTCTTAACTTTTCAGAATTTTTTGACTCAAGGTATTCCTTCAAAGTTTTTTCACAATAAGCATATATCTCATTCAATTCGTCTGCAAGCTGTCCGCCTTTTTCTAAATCCAAAGAACCCGACAATATCAATAAACTCTGCAAAACTTTCCCATAAGCAATAAAGTCTGTTTTAGGATGTTTTTCTAACAATTTGTTAATATTAGTTTCAATAACGTCAAAAACTATTTTTATTCTGCCGTGAGGGGTCTCAATTCCCTCCGCATAAATATTTTCAGTATTTTTATATGTTAGTACGGCATTATCTAAGCTCATTTCTATCTCCTGTCTTCAATAAACCTACAAATTTGAACGGCTAATTGAAAATTTTGTTTAGAAAAATAAATAATTATTAAATCAGGCATAATTTTTGCTGATTGGCTTTAAGAGTAATTATTGCTAGACTTTTTTGGAATTTAGTGATGGAAGCTATGTCAAACAAAAAAAATATATTAATGACCGAAGAAACAATTGATAAGCTTTATAAGCATGGATCACAATTTTTAGATATTGCAGAAAAACACTTGGTAAGTAAAGTCAACAGTAAAAATCTTAAATTCTATTCAACGCAAGACATTGGTGATAATGAAACAGAAGCTATTCTTCAGGTTCTAGGCTCAGATTATATAGCGAGAGGGCCGAAGATACAGGAGTTTGAGCTTTTGTTGGGAGAAATTTGTGGCAGAAATAGCGCATTAGCATTAAACAGTGCAACCTCTGCACTGCATGTAGCTTATAAAGTAGCAAACGTGGACGCAAACAGTTTAGTGTGGACTTCGCCAATAACTTTTGTGGCTACCGCAAATGCTGCTATTCAATTAGGAGCTCAAATAGATTTCGTCGATATAGATCCTGATACTTTAAATATTTGTCCAGAGCTTTTAGAAGAGAAACTAAAAAAAGCATCCCATTTAAACAACTTACCCGATGTCATTACTGTGGTTCACTTTGCTGGCAATCCTTGTGATATGAACAAAATACATAGCCTGTCAGAGATTTATGGGTTTAAAGTAATTGAAGATGCCTCGCACGCGCTTGGGTCTCATTACAACAAGTCACCGGTTGGGGGAGATAATAGAAGTGAAGCTACGATTTTCAGTTTCCATCCTGTAAAAATGATAACAACGGGTGAAGGAGGCGCTTTAATCTTATCAAATAAGAAAAATTTGAAAAGAGCGGCTAGTCTAAGAAACCACGGTATAGTTCATTCGGAAGAAAAGAATAAAAATGAAAAATGGTACTATGAACAAATGGAGCTCGGGAATAATTATCATATGACCGAAATGGGGGCTGCTATGGGAATTGTTCAACTCAGCCGACTAAATCATTTTGTTGAAAAGAGAAACTATCTGGCAAGCCTGTACAGACAGAGCCTCACATCTTTACCAATAAAATTCCAAAAAGTGTCAGAAAATAATTTGTCTAGTTATCATTTGTTTACCATCCAAATATCAGCTGAAATTTTTGACCGAAACAATCTTTATGGTTTTTTGGCTGATTGTGGAATAGCTTCACAGGTACATTATATGCCCGTGTACCTTCATCCGTATTACAAATCTTTTGGTTTCAAACAAGGGTATTGTCCAAATGCTGAAAGTTATTTCAGATCTTGTCTCTCAATCCCCCTTCATCAAAAACTAGAAGAAGAAGACATTTATTATGTTGTGGATCATTTAAATAAATACTTTGATTGATTTAAGTTAATCCTAAGTCATTTTCAAACTCAACCTCATCACAATTTAAAATCAAGCTATTTTTATCTCTTTAAACTTTTTGAACTTTCCCTTTTTATGTGGTCATTATAATCTTCGATTTTTCGTAAATTGTTCTCTGATAGTTCGAGTTTAACATTACCTTTCGTTTCTCCTTAAGCAATCAAATTTCTAACCCTTGCATCAGACATTTTCGTGATATTAAGAGATAAGTCTTGCTGTTTGCTGATCAATTCTTGATAGGCATCTTCATTCATAATAAACTCATTTTTCCTTGCATTGTAGTACATGCCAGTAGACGGTAGAGGAAGTAAAAAGCCGATACTCGGACATATGTCAGCCACTAGGCACATATCGAATGTTTGCTTGATACTATCGACTGTTTAGATTGGGTATCCAAAACCCACACTGATCATTGATGTTATTTCTACCTCCCTAAAAGTCATACCTGATCTAGAAAGTCTTGAGCTTCTATCCTCTTATTCATCATCTCAAATATTTTTTTGAAAGGTTGACTCCAATGAAAATCCAAGGCTTACAAATCCTGCTTTCTTAAAGTTTCAGCTAATCACACCATAGTTGAGTAATCTCCAAGGCCGTCCTTAAAAAATGATAGTTATTCGCCAATATAACGAAAAAAATGGAGGTCAAATTATTTAGATATGGAAAACTTGTGATTTAAAAAGAGTTTAATAGTAGCAAAATTTATACTATGTTTAACTTATGAGCTCTCAAAAAATATCTTTTGAGAAAGTATTTTTAAGAATCTTGTAGCACCTTAAATCTAATTTCTGCTTCTTTCCAATCCTCTTCCTCGTCTATATCTTGCACTCTTATTTTCGGAATAATAACCGGCATTGTTTTACCACTTAAAAAGGGAATTTTTTCTTTCCAAGCCACGTTTTTACCTATTACGAAGTGTGCGGCATCATGATACTTTGCTTCGAGGTCCTGACTACGACTGTAATAGTGCTCTTTGTTATCCATAACGACATAGTTATGATGGTCTCTAAGAGCTAACGCTCTTTGAATAGGATAATTGAAAGAAGTGACAGAAACTACAAAGTCAGCCTTATGTATTAAGGACATTCCATTTTTAAGGTCATCTGGACTTAAAAAAGGTGCAGTAGGATAAATCATTGCAATTGTTTTAAAATTTACTTTTTTATTATTGAAAAAGTCAATGGCGTGTCTAACGACTGGCAAGACGCCTGAAAAATCATCCGATATATTTTCTGGTATATTAAAAGGTACATCAGCACCAAACGCCTCACTTACAGAGGCAACTTCTTTACAATCCGTGGATACGAATATCTTATCGAAGCATCTAGAGGATTTAATTGCCTCTATTACCCATCCTATCATCGGTTTCCCGTTAAAAAACTTTATGTTTTTTTTCTTTATTCGTTTGGAGCCACCTCTGGCGGGTATTAATGCAACATTATCCATTTTTTTTTAAAACCAATAGCTCTGAATGAAATCCATCAACGGTCTCATAACCAAAAGGACAAACATTACTACCCACAAGGGTGTAACCCTTGAAATATGAAATATAATCATTTTTTTTGATAG
>CACHJY010000030.1 GCA_902580265.1 uncultured Alphaproteobacteria bacterium | reverse complement strand
GCCAGAAACATGGGCAGATAGTTCTTTACTTCAGGAGTTAACTGGTTTTAAACCTAATACTAATATCAAAACAGGGATAAAAAATTTTGTGGAATGGTACAAGCAATATAAAGGTTTAATTAAGTGAACATAGAAAGAAAAATTGGAATAAACAAATGAGGAAGGCATTTCTAACAGGTATAACCGGTCAGGATGGTTCTTACTTAGCGGAGCTTCTTTTAGAAAAAGGTTATGAAGTTCATGCGATACAGCGAAGAAACTCGGTTTTTACGACCGATAGAATAGACCATCTTTTGGATCACCCAAGGATTCACTTGTACCATGGAGACCTAACTGACTCGAGTAATCTCAATACCCTGATCGCTAGAATATCTCCTAATGAAATTTACAATTTAGGTGCTCAGTCTCATGTTGCGGTTTCATTCGAAATTCCAGAATATACTGCAGAGGTAGATGCTCTGGGCACTATAAGACTTTTAAACGCGATAAAGGATGCCGATTATAAGCCTCGTTTTTACCAGGCATCTACATCAGAATTATTTGGTGGCATTCCTGAAACTGCCCCTCAATCTGAAGCCACACCTTTTTCTCCAAAATCACCTTATGGGGCTGCAAAGCTTTACTCCTATTGGGTCACAAAGAACTATAGAGAGTCTTATAATCTTTATGCTTGTAATGGTATTTTATTTAATCATGAGTCTCCTAGAAGAGGAGAAACTTTTGTAAGTAAAAAAATTACAAAAGCAGTTGCTAATATCTACAAAAATAAACAAAAAGTGCTTATGCTGGGTAACTTAAACGCAAAAAGGGATTGGGGTCATGCAAAAGATTATGTTGAATGTATGTGGTTGATGATGCAACAGGAAAGTCCAGGTGATTTTGTTGTGGCTTCGGGGAAAACTTATAGCGTTAGACAATTTGTTCAATGGGCTTTTGAAGTTGTTGACATAGAAATAGTATGGGAAGGAAGTGGTGTTGACGAAAAAGGAATAAATAAAACTACAGGGGAAGTTGTGGTAGCTATAGATACGAAATATTTTAGACCCTCTGAAGTTGACCTTTTATGGGGAGACCCAAGTAAAGCAAAAAGGGATTTGGGGTGGGTTGCTAAGACAAGTGTCAAGGAATTAATAAACACTATGGTCAATTATGATCTTAAGTACGACCGCTTTGGAGGTGAAGAAAATTGATCTTGGTAGTTGGGTCTACAGGCTTTTTAGGAAAGCGTGTTTGTCGCTTGCTTGATCGACAGAACATAAGTTATGTAAATACTTCTAAAAGTTTAGGTTTAGACCTTACGATAAAGAAAGATACCATTGATTTTTTTAAGTCAATAAAGCCAAAATATGTATTAAATTGTGCTGCCTTTGTTGGCGGAATACAATTTGGTTTAAAGCATTCCGCGGAGATATTTAGCCAAAACATGTCCATCATCCTAAATCTGCTGGTGGCATCCAAGGAAAGTAATGTAAATAGGATTGTGAATCCAATTTCAAATTGTGCATATCCCGCCAGTGCTACTTTTTTTAAAGAAGATGAGTTTTGGAGTGGCCCGATGCATGAGACGGTTGAGGTTTATGGATTAACAAGAAAGGCAATGTGTTTAGGGTCCTCCGCTTTTAACAGGCAGTACGGGTTAGATACTATTAATATTATATTATCAAATATGTATGGACCGGAGGATCATTTTGATGAAGAGAGGTCGCATGCTTTGGGTGCTCTTATAATGAAGATAGTAAACGCAAAAATTAATAATAAACCTAAAGTTGTAGTCTGGGGCACTGGAAAGCCGGTTAGAGAGTGGTTGCATGTCGATGATGCTGCTCAGGCAATGCTTCTTAGTATGGACGCAAAAAGTTCTGATGATCCACTTAATATTGGGGTAGGAAAGGGTATATCAATTTTTGAGCTAGCAACACTTATTAAAGATCTCTGTGGTTACAAGGGAAAATTAATTTTAGATCCAACTAAGCCAGATGGAGCATCACATAAAACAGTTGATGGTTCTAAAGGTTTTGAGCATTTTAATTGGAGGCCTCAAATAAACTTTAAAGCTGGGGTGCTAGAAACAATCCAGTGGTTTGAAAGGAGTTTAAATGGAAGGAACTGAAGAAATAAAGGAAGGATCACAAATTTTAGCAAGGATAATAAGGCACGATAGCCTTTGGCAAAAAGGTTTGAATTTTTTTTCAAAAGATGAAGAATTTATCCAAGTTGGCACTTGGGGTTATGAGTTGGACAAAACACTCAAAGCTCATTCCCATAACGAAGTTGTTCGACAGGTCCCCAAAACGCAAGAAGTTTTATTTGTAAAGCAAGGAAAATTAAGTGCAAAAATATATGGAAAAGATGATGATTTTGTAGCTGAGGTAGAGGTGCTTGCCGGAGACTTAATTATAATGCTGGAGGGGGGTCACAGTTATAAAATTTTAGAGGATAACACGCAGGTGTTAGAAATTAAAAATGGCCCATATGTGGGAGCAGAATTAGATAGAAGACGTTTCTAGCTTTCACGGATCTCCAAATTAGTAGATGGATATGTTAGCATTGAAAAACTTTAGGAAAAAAAGTTGAAAAAAAAAGAAATACTGCAGATGAAACCATTTTTCGGCGTTGAGGAAGCGTCAGCAATCAATGATTATATGAAGACTGATGGATTTTTAACTGAATTTAAACTTACAGAAAAATTCTCTGGCATGATAGCGAGCTTCACTGGAGCAAAATATTGTGTCGTTGTAAATAATGGGACGATTAGCCTTACTCTTGCGGCTATGGCAACAGGTGTAACCGATGGAGATGAGGTTATCGTCCCAAACTATACTATGGTTGCAACTCCTAATTCTGTAAAAATGTTTGGAGCAACCCCCATATTTGTTGACGTAGATCCCCAAACGTTATGTCTTGATATAAAAAAGGTTGAAACTGCGATAACCGCTAGAACGAAGGCTATTATTATGGTGTCAGCAAATGGTCGGTACCCCGATGTTGGCATAGATGCATTTAAGGAACTTTGTAAAAGGAAACAAATTATTCTTATTGAAGATGCCGCTCAATCTTTGGGTTCATTTTATCCGGATGGTACTCATATTGGAAGAGCAGGGCTTGTTGGTAGTTTTTCTTTCTCTGCTCCTAAAATTATATCAACAGGACAAGGTGGAGCGCTGATCACAGATAACGAAGAAATATTTATTAAACTTAAGAGCCTAAAAGATTTTGGTAGAGCTCAGGGAGGGAATGACATTCATCATACTGTAGGTTTTAACTCAAAATTTACAGAGTTACAGGCGGTTATAGGCATAGAACAAATGAAAAAGCTGGAAAAACGTATAAAAAGAAAAAAAGAAATCTGGCTTAGATATAAGAAAAATTTAAAGATAGTGCCTAATATGAAACTTTTTGACCATAATCTAAATCACACGGCACCGTGGTTTATTGACAGCTTAGTAGAAAACCGAGAAGAATTGATTTCTTTCCTGAAGGATCGCGGGATTGGAACCAGAAAGATGTATCCCCCACTCAATCAACAGCTTGCATATAATGTGCCCGGCCACTTTCCAATTTCTAAGTTGGTAGGGGAAAAAGGTCTATGGCTTCCCTCCTATGTCCAGCTTAGCAATACCGAGATTGATTTTATCTCTGAGAAGATAATTGAATTTTACGGATAAAAAATTTGGGTCTACACTGGCAGTTAATTACCTAGCTGCATCAATTATTGCTGCGTCACCAATCATATGTATTCCTTTTTATCTTAAAATATTAGGTTTAGAAAATTGGTCCTATATAGGCTATATGCTTCTCACACAAGGTGTGCTCGCTATCTTAGATGGTGGTCTGGTGCTAGGTTTTATTAGAGGGTTTTCAGAACAGTTAAAACTAGGAAAGAAAAATGCTTTAGTGCTTTTGAAAACACTTGAAAATTTTTTTTTATATTTCCTGCTTATTCTGATTTCAGGCCTCTTACTAATATATCTCTTTTTTATTCCAATATTGCTAAAAGTTACCAATGATTTAGTTCTTATATATTGTGTGATGGGCGGTATAGGAATATACGCTCTGAACTCTCTCTGTTTGCCGCACAAAGCATTCCTTACGGCAAATAAACGCCAAAAACAAAATAATATGTTATCCGCGTTTGGTGTGTCCGCAAAGCATAGTATCGCTATATATTTAATGGGTCTATATCCATCAATCATGTGTTTTTTAATTGTGCATCTTTCAATTACTTTTTTGGAGTCAATTATTAGGATTTACATGGCTTGGTGGTCTCAATCAGAAAAACCCAAATCAAACTATAGTGTAATTAAAAAGTATAAATCTGAACTTTTTCAGATATCTTCTGCTACAATCTTGGGAAGTGTATGTTTGCAAGTAGATAAATTTATAGCAGCTATTTTGCTCTCGAAAACTAGTTTCGCTAAATACTCAATAGCAGCAACATTAGGAATAGGGGTAATTCAAATAATTTATCCTATATTATCAACTTCTTTGCCTAATTTTCTTAACGCATCAGATAATAAAGAAAAACTTTATAAACTAAACTATCGGCTCTTTATTTTTATTTTTATAATAATAACAGTGGGTTGGACAGTATGGTCTTTTATTGGCAAAATATTGACGGAAATATTCTTGCAAAGTTCTTCAATCGCTACTGAGATATTTCCCTTAATTACTATTTTTTTAGTCGGTTCCAGCATCTATTTTGTGAATGGCATAATTCATAACAACTTACTAGCGTATAAATTGACGAATTACATTTTACTTGGCAACCTATTAACTCTCTTATCATTATTAACCATTCTTCCTTTTTTAATAATCAGTTTTGGTTTGTATGGAGCATGTTTTGGCTGGTGTTTGGCAACCAGTATAACTACAACCGTCAACACTTATGCCTTTTGCAAAAATATAATTCTTAAGAGTAGTTGATAGCACCTTAAAAAATGTTCATTTAAGTATGTAGAAAATCATTTTTTGTATAAAAACATTGAATAAAATTTAAACATAAGTGCTAATCTCCACACTGAGAATTATTAGTAAATTACTAGTATAGATTTCTAGAGTAAGTGTTTGCAGACACATTAAAAGAAGATTTATTCAGTGAAAGAATATTTTACACATAAAAAAATTAGCAAATAGAACTGGTGTTAAAAGATTATTTTTAATATATTTTAAAAAAGTGTTAATTCCGATGCACCTCCAACTATGAAATTTTTAATTAGTGATTTTTACAATCAAAATACAATAAAATTTTGGGAAAGCAGTTAAAGTGAATGTTTTGATCAATGGAAGTAATCTTCGTAAAGGTGGGTCACTTCATATACTCGAAATTTTTGTTAGAGAATTAAAAAAAATCACAAATATGGAATTGCTGGTATTTACAAATAGCGCGTCATTTAAATTAATTAAACCTTACGAAGGAAGTTCTACAAAAGTTATATCATTTGAATTACCATCTAAAATGGGTTTTGGCGCATCTCAACGGAAGATGTCTGCTCATGCAATTAAATTTGAACCAGACATTATCTTTTCCCCTTTTGGACCAACCTATTGGCGCCCACCATCGAAATTTAAGCATTTAGTTGGTTTTGCAAACTCGTATTTTACAGATATTGACTCACCTTTTTGGAAACATTTAAATATAATACACAGATTGCTAATTTTTTTTAAGAAAGTGATTTTTTTCATATACCTGAATAGAGAGGCTGATTTCTTTTTAGTTCAAACCATGCGAATGAAAAAGGGATTAGTAAGATGGTTGAAAATTAAAAACAACAAAAAGGTCTTTGTTATTCCTAACTGTTATAACAAAGAAGTAGTGCGCCCTAAAAAAGTAAAAAATAAAAGAAATAGCAAAGAAATCTATAATATCGGCTTTCTAAGCGCTTATTATAGGCATAAAAACTTTACAATTATTCCAAAGGTCATAACAGCTTGTCGTGATTTGGGTGTTAAAATAAAGTTTGTTGCCACGTTACCAGATTATGAGTTTAAAAATATCTTTAAGGATGAGGTCAACAAAGAAAATATTATCAATATTGGTCCAATCCCACATAACTCATTAATGACATTTTATGACCAAATTGATTGCGTGTTCTTTCCAAGTTTATTAGAATCATATAGCTCTGTTTACAATGAGGCACGAGTAATAAATCTACCACTTGTTGTTCCAGATCTAGAGTTTGTATCAGAGATAGTTGGAAATTATGGATTGTATTATAATGCAGAGGACCACCATGAAGCTGCAAGACAAATATATTATGCTCTAAGAGGAGGTAGACCACCCCATAAAAATACTATAACCCGGGGGAGTGGAGTAAAGCCGCTACCTTCTTCAAAAATTGCGTGCTCTCTTATTACGGTTTTGAAAAACGTTATTAATTGGTAACTTAATTTACAGATGTTAGAAAGGAATTGAAATTGATTTTAGTCACGGGAGGCAATGGATATATTGGTTCTCATGTTGTAGTTGAGCTTTTGCAAGCTAATTATAAGGTCATAGTCATAGATGACTTTTCAAATTCACTAGAATCTGTTTCGCGAGCTGTTTCTAAAATAACAGGATCGAATTTAGATGTTGTCAAAGGTAGTATTTTAGATACGGATTTAGTATATAAAGTATTTAAAAATAACAAAATAGAGGCAGTTATACACTTTGCCGCCAAGAAATCGGTTTCGGATTCGGTCAAAAGTCCACACAAATATTTTACTGCAAATATATCCGGATTAATAAACCTAACCAATGTCATGAATAATATGAATTGTAGAAATCTAATCTTTAGTTCGTCCGCAACGGTGTACTCTCCAAACTCTAAAATGCCACTAAATGAGTTGAGTGAGGTATCTCCTACCAGCCCATATGGAACTTCTAAAGTAATGGGTGAGCAAATATTAAAAGATCTAGTCAATCATCTAGGCTGGGATGTAGTAATTTTACGCTACTTCAATCCGGTAGGAGCCCATGAATCTGGGCTAATAGGAGAAAATTCAACTACTGGTCACTCTAACTTGATGCCTATTATTTGTGACGTCGCGACAAAGAAGCTACCATGTCTAAATATTTATGGTAATGACTATGATACTCCTGATGGAACCGGGATAAGAGACTATATTCATGTAAATGATTTGTCGAGAGCTCATATTGATGGCTTGAACTATTGCCTAGAAAATCAGGGGCTTGAGATTTTTAATGTTGGCACTGGAAATGGATTGTCGGTTTTAGAAGTTATAACAAAATTTGAAACCGTAAACAGCATTCATATTGAGAAAATATTTACGCCTAGGAGGGTTGGAGATGTTGCGATTAGCTATGCTGACCCATCAAAAATTAAAAGAAAACTTGGATGGCAAGTAAAATTTAATCTTGATGATATGGTCAGAAGTTCTTGGCAATGGTACCAAAGAGGTCTGCAATAGAACGGAAATTTTAAATCTTATATATGATCAATAATGTTGCATGGTGATTAATTTTCTTCTCATTCAAACTGCCATTAGGGGGCTCAATTTTTTCAAAAGACCATTTGTGTTTAATATCAGCTCTAAGATAATGAAAATAATTTTTTCTAACTTGTGGCATATTAAAAGAGCCTAATTAAAACTTTATTGCTGTTGCTTACTAATTCTATATCATAATGTGTAATTTGCGTTCAATATTGGCGCTATGGGGCAATGTCTCCATAGCAGTCTCTACAAAAATATTCTTACGCTGTTGATGTATAAGCCCCGTAGTGGCTTCAAAAAAGTCTGCAGATTCTTATATGAAACCAATGAAACAATTAAAGATTGAGAGCCACGCGGGTAGTCATGGGGTTGCTAAACATAAAGCTCTGTGGAATTTGAAATAGATATGCTAAGAAATGTATGAAGAAAAAATATAGGATATAAAAGATGACTGCAAAAAAAACGAAGTCGATGTTCGCCCTTAGAGATTAATTTTGATAAGAACTTTCCCGCTATATTTTTCTGCATCACTTGCGATCGCTTTGATAGTGGTTGGTGCGTCCGCTATAGTTTGTTTTAATAATGGGATTTATTTTTCGATAAGATTATCGGTTTCCATAATTATTTTAACTGGTTTCTTTGTGATATATCTTTTCTTTTTGAAGCGCATTTGGCTTTTAAGTTTAATGCTGTTTGCCATTTTCTCCCTTCCCTTCATCCATCTTGCAGAATACTTTAGTTTTGATTTTAACTCTAGGCCTGACATAATGTGGTCGTTTCCTGTATTATATAATCCTTGGTTGATCCATGAGGATATTATTACACTCACTGCGATGATGGCAGCAGTGGGATGTTTAGGTATAGTCCTAGGGTTTTCATTGTCATTTAGAGAACAAAAATATTCAGAAATAACATCATTTCACAAACCGGAAATCAGAGATAACAAATTGAATATAACAATGAGTGGCATCCTTCTGTTCTCCGGACTTTTCTTATCATTTTTGGCAGCACCAGCAGAGTTAATCACACAGTCAGCATATACCACCAGTGAACCAATCCTAATTAATAGAGGGTTCGATTCGGCTTGGATGGTGTCATATGTACTTTTTTCTTTTGCTTATTGCGATGCGTGGCTTGATAGAGGGACGTCCCAAGGAAAAATTAAGCGAATTATGGTTTTGATCATAACTATTTTTTCAATCGTATATTTCCAAGTTTTAAGAGGTGATAGAGAAGCATTTGGTTGGGTTATAGGATTACTCATTTTACCTTATTTTTTTTCCGGAGCGTTTAATGATCTTAAGCCAATTCGTCTCAGTATTGTAAGAGTATTGCTGGCAATTTTCGCAGTATTGCTAATAAATTTTGCTATTGGCTTTTCTCGATACCGAATTACGGATATAAGTTTGCTCGATTTTGTGGGTATGATTATTGATGATATCTCAGCTGGACATATTGGATTTACTACCATTTTTACAGGCACTTGGTCAGCAGTATTGTTAGGTCCTTTAGGAGTTGCTGGATCATATATCCATGGTTATTTTGAGCTGAAGGGAGGCAATGATTACGTAGACCTTCTTTTGTCTCTTCCTCCAGGTTTTGTTGCAAATGCTTTGGATTATGTAAGGCCTATAAACGGTACTAATAGTCCTGCTTGGGAAATGACGGTTGGTATGGGAGGGTGGCATGCGATTATATTGCCTTTCCGTAATTTTCTAATGGCGGGCGTTTTTTTTATTCCTGCTATTTATGCTTTTCTTATTATGAGGTGTGAGGGATTAATTATGAAAAATATATCGGTTAAATATGCTGCATTGTTTTTAGTTCTAATTATGAGTTTTCCACACTGGCTATGGTATGGAGAAAAATCAATGATAAATGCGATAATTATTTGGTACCTTGCACTTTGGTTGTATAGAATTTTCTATTCGTTCCAAATTTTATATAGGGCAAAACTAATATAGAAAGAAAGTTTTTATGGAAAAAACAGCTAAAATCACTTTTAAATAATTAGCAAAAATAGCTAAAGATAAAAAGGATAAAAAAATGTTTAAAAACAGAGTGTTAATGATTAGTGGTGGCACGGGGTCTTTTGGAAATGCTGTTTTAGAAAGATTCTCAAAGATGGAGTTCTCAGAGATAAGAATTTTTAGCCGAGATGAAAAAAAACAAGATGATATGAGAAACCTTTACAGGGATAATCGAATAAAGTTCTATTTGGGAGATGTGCGAGATTATAAAGCACTAGAAAATGTTATGCGTGGGGTGGACTTTCTATTTCATGCAGCTGCTTTGAAACAGGTTCCTTCATGTGAATTTTATCCTATGGAAGCAGTAAAGACCAATGTTATCGGAACTGATAATGTTCTTACTGCAGCGATTAATTATAATGTGAAGAAAGTTATCTGTCTCAGTACCGACAAAGCCGTCTATCCCATAAACGCTATGGGAATATCAAAGGCTATGATGGAGAAAGTAATACTATCAAAGTGTAGAGATAGCAAGAATACTAAAATTTGTATAACGAGATATGGAAATGTTATCGCTTCAAGAGGCTCAGTCATTCCGCTATTCGCTAGTCAGATAAGGTCTGGGATCCCTCTATCTATAACAGATCCAAATATGACAAGATTCATGATGACATTAGATGATGCAATTAATTTAGTTCTTTATGCTTTTAAAAAGGGAAACTCAGGAGATATTTTTGTCCAAAAAGCGCCAGCTACAACAATTGAAACGGTAGCTCGGTCCTTATGCAGTATTCTAGATAAAAAAGATCACAAAGTGAATATTATTGGAACTCGGCATGGTGAAAAACTTCACGAAGTTTTACTAAGCAGAGAAGAAATGGTTGCAGCGGAAGATTTAGGAGATTTTTTTCGAGTTGTTCCAGATGTTAGAGATCTAAATTATGATAAATTTTTCAAGAATGGAGAAAAAGAAATTTCAGGGGCAGAGGACTACAACTCATATAACACTAAAAGGCTTGATTTTGATCAAACAATTAAACTGCTAAAAAAGGTAGCTTTTATAAAGTCCTTATTAAAAGAGAATAAAGTTAGCAGTGAGTCATAATTCATGAAAGTTCTAATAACAGGATCTGAAGGCTTTATGGGCAAAAACCTACGCTCCAACATATTAAATTATAAAGATATTGAAATTATCACCTTCAGCAGAGAAAATGATATCAATGAGCTAGAGGCAAAAATCTCTAGTTCTGACTTTATCTGCCACTTCGCTGGAACTAATAGAAGTGAAAATGGAGAAGATTTTTACAACAACAATACATCTTTGACAAAGAAAATTTCGTTGATCGTAGATAATGTTCTCAGGAAAAAAAGTGTAAAGATACCGATTTTATTTACATCTTCAACACAGGCAGGTGAAGATAGCTTTTATGGTAAAAGTAAATTGGAAGCTGAACTCGTTTTAAAGAATTTATCAAAAAGAACTGGGATCCCAGTGCATATATTCCGTCTGCCTAATGTGTTTGGTAAATTCGGAAAGCCTGATTATAATTCCGTTGTTGCGACATTTTGTTATAATATCTCACGTGGAAAACCAATACGTATTAATAATCCTTCCAGTTATTTGAATTTGGTTTATATCGATGATGTAATCGCACAATTCATTCAAATAATAAAAGGAAACTCATCAAAAAAAAATAAGTTTGGTTTTGAGGAGATTGGCCCTCAGTACTCCATCACCGTGGGTGATTTAGCTGCTACCATTAGTTCATTTAAAGAGAAGAAAAGTACTCTCGTTATTGACAGAGTAGGAAAAGGTCTAACTAGAGCGCTTTACTCTTCATACGTAAGTTACTTGGGGCAAAATAATATAGTCCACGATCTGAAGAATAACTCAGATGATAGAGGATCTTTCGTTGAAATATTAAAAACTGAGGATAGCGGACAGTTCTCTTATTTTTCAGCAAAGCCAGGAGTAACGAGAGGAGGCCATTTTCATAATTCTAAAGTTGAACGATTTCTTGTTGTCCGTGGGAATGCAAAGTTTAGATTTGTGAAATTATTTACGGGAGAAAAATTCGAGATTTTTACATCAGGAGAAAACCCTCAGATTGTTGAAACGGTTCCGGGATGGATTCACGATATAACCAATATTGGTGAACATGGTATGGATGTATTTCTTTGGGCAAATGAAGTTTTTGATCCTTGTGTTCCAGACACTTTTCCAATTAAAATTAAGGATCATGATGAAGAAGCTTAGAGTAATGTGTGTTTTGGGCACCAGACCAGAGATCATAAGATTATCTCGTGTTCTTAATGTGTTAGATAATGAATGCGAATTGATTTTGGTTCACACAGGGCAGAATTACGATTATGAACTCAATGAGATTTTTTTCTTGAATCTCTCAGTGAAAAAACCAGATTTTTTTTTAAATAGTGCGGATCAAAGCCACAGCCCGATGAAAACAGTAGGAAAACTGATATCCGAGATAGACATTTTAATTAAAAAGACAAGCCCAGATGCTTTTCTCGTTTTAGGAGACACTAACAGTTGCTTATCAGTCATTCCGGCCAAAAGGGAGAAAATACCAATTTTTCATATGGAGGCTGGAAATCGATGCTTCGATCAAAGAGTTCCAGAAGAAACTAATAGGCGTATTATTGATCATATCGCAGATGTCAATATGACATATAGTTCTATTGCGAGGCAGTATCTGATTAATGAGGGTCTGCCACCTGACTTAATAATAAAAACTGGAAGTCCAATGGCCGAGATATTAAAATATCATAATCATGATATCAATAGCTCAAAAATACTGGAGAAACTGAACCTTGAGGAATTCAATTATTTTCTCGTAAGTGCTCATAGGGAAGAAAATATTGATCCGGAAAACAGCTATAAAAATTTTACTGAACTTTTGAATATGCTGGCTGACGAGTACAAATTGCCGGTAGTCGTATCAACTCATCCAAGAACAAAGAGAAAAATTACAGAGAAGAAAACAAAGTTTAGTGATAAAATTCTGACTTTAGACCCAATGGGATTTTTTGATTATAATCGTTTGCAAGTTCTCGCGAAGGTGGTTTTGTCTGATAGTGGGACAATAACCGAGGAGTCGTCCATTTTGAATTTCCCAGCTCTAAACATCAGAGAAGCTCATGAAAGACCTGAGGGAATGGAGGAGGGTTCAGTTATAATGACTGGTTTTAACATAGAGCGAGTAAAGCAGAGTATTTCTATTTTAGACAAACAAAAAAGAGGTAATGAAAGGCAGTTAAAAATAGTAAGGGATTATGAAGCAGAAAATGTGTCAGACAAAGTAGTTCGTATCATTCATAGTTATACTGATTACGTAAATCGAGTTGTTTGGAAAAAATTTTGAATGAACTCCAGAAAAAAATTTTATTAATAGCTGACGCATTTCCTCCAATGAAAACTTCTGCAGCCGTGCAATTACAAGATTTGGCTGAGGAACTTGTTGTTCAAGGATTTGCTTTAACTATTTTGCTACCATCACCTTCATTACAGACTTACAGCGAAGTAAAATTACAGGGAGGCTATCGAATAATTACTGTAAAAACTCCAAAGTTCAAAGACACCAACTATTTTTTAAGAACAGTATTTGAGTTTCTAATGCCGTTTTTCATGGAATTCAGGCTGAAAAGGTATGGGCTTTTAGGTGGTAATTTTGATGCAGTTATATGGTACTCACCCACTATTTTTTTTGGTCCATTAGTTAAAAGGTTTAAGAATAGAAATAAATGCAAAAGT
>CACHJY010000029.1 GCA_902580265.1 uncultured Alphaproteobacteria bacterium | reverse complement strand
CCTGTGGCGTTTGCAGGTGGCGGTATATGTGCTGGAATAGGCACTGAAATTGGTCTAGCTTGCCACCGACGCTTCTTCTCATCGTCAAGAAACTCAAAAATTGGATTGCCGGAGATACTCGTTGGTCTTTTTCCAGGTTTAGGAGGCACTACAAGAATTCCTAGAATGATGGGACTTATGGGTGCGTCATCGGTTTTATTGGAAGGGAAGCTATTTTCAAGTGATAAGGCGAAAAACATTGGATTAGTTGACGAAGTTGTTCCCGAAGACGAATTGATCCAAAAGGCAAAGAACTGGATCTTATCTGCTTCTCCTCAGGAGCTGGTCAAACCATGGGATCAAAAAGGGTTTAAATTTCCTGGTGGGGCGCCATATAATCCTGCAGGCTTCATGTCATTTGTTGGGGCTTCAGCTTTGGTTAATGGAAAGACGAAAGGTTTGTATTTCTCTGCAAAAGCACTTCTTTCGTCAGTTTATGAGGGTGCGCTCGTTGATTTTGATAGCGCTCTTAGAATTGAGGCTCGTTGGTTCACAAAAGTATTAATGACAGATACATGCACTAATATGGCCCGAACTCTTTTTTTAAATAAGAGTGCGTTGGAAAAAGGCCAACAACGACCAGCCGGTGCAAAAGAGACAAATTTTAAACAAATCAGCGTTATTGGGAGCGGCATGATGGGATCAGGTATCGCTTACGCGTCTATATTGCAAGGGCTAGAGGTTTTGCTTATTGATCAAAATATCGAAACTGCAGAAGCCGGCAAAACACAAATTGAGGTACTCTTAAATGAAAGTGTGAAACGAAAAAAATTATCAGAAGGGGAGAAAATTAGACTCCTTAAAAAGGTAAAAACTGTCTCTTCACTTGAGAAAATCTCTAGCAGCGACTTAGTTATAGAGGCTGTTTTCGAGGATTTAAAGCTTAAACATAACTTATATAAAAAAGTTGAGCCTTATCTAAAGAAGGGAGCTATTTTAGCATCTAATACATCCACACTGCCTATAACGAAGTTGGCTGAGGTGTTAGCAGACAGCACACGTTTTATAGGCATACATTTCTTTAGTCCAGTTGACAAAATGAATTTAGTCGAGCTAATCAAAAGTAAGAAGACAAGTGACACCGCATTGGCCGTTGCTTTGGATTATACCAATTTGATAAAAAAGACACCCATAGTTGTTAATGATTCTAGAGGATTTTATGCAAATCGGTGCATAATCCCTTATATAAATGAGGGATTGAGGATGATTAGCGAGGGGATTGAGCCCGCTCTTATCGAGAACTCGGCTAAGCAAATAGGAATGCCAGTGGGACCTTTGCAATTGCTTGATGAGCTATCAGTTTCGCTAGCCCTAAACGTTGCAAAAGAGACGAAGGAAGCTCTCGGAACAAAATATGAAGAAACTGGAACTGAAAGTATTTTGTTAGAAATGTCCAAAAAAAATAGACTTGGGAGAAAAGAATTAGCTGGGTTTTATGAGTATGATGATAAAGGACGACGCTTAAAGCTCTGGGAAGGTTTGAGAAATCTAGACGTGGAAAAAACGTCAGCTGATATTACAACAGAAACTGTAAAAAATCGTCTTGCATATGTTCAAGCGCTTGAGGCGGCAAGAGCTTTTGAAGAAAACATTTTGCTTAGTGTTGAAGAAGGAGATGTCGGCGGAATTTTAGGTTGGGGCTGTCTAATATGGGCAGGTGGACCATTCAGTTGGCTTGACCATGTCGGGCATGAGAATGTTGTCGTGAAATGTAAAGAATTATCTGATCAGTACGGAGTAAGGTTTGCTCCACCAAAAATAATTAAAGAACTAGCGAATAGTGGACGTAAGTTTTATAACTAAAAAAGTATTTAGGGAGTAAAATATGGACAACTTAATGCAAGATTTTCCTTTACGAGTAACCAGTATTATTGACCACGCTGCGAAGTACCATCCTGAACGAAAAATAATATCAAAAGACACCAAAGGAAATATTACAGATACAAACTATAAAAATATTCAGAGGAATTCAAAAAAAGTCGCTGACAGCTTACAAAAGCTCGGGGTTAAAAAAGGAGACGTCATAGGCGTTATGGCTTGGAATAATCATTGCCACCTTGAGGTTTGGTATGGCATTCCCGGAATTGGAGCAATTAATCACAATCTAAACCCGAGATTATTTTCTGATCAACTTATTTATATAATAAATCATGCAAACGATAAAATCTTGATCATTGATCTAGACCTCGTACCTATAATCGAGAAAATAATCGATGATTGTCCTAACGTTGAGAAGCTAATAATACTATGTTCCAAAGCAGATCTGCCTTCTACAAAATTTCCAGAAGTGATCTCATATGAAGATCTTTTATCAATGGGAAATGAAAATTTTAAGTGGATAACCGGGGAAGAAACAGACGCATGTGGAATATGCTATACCTCTGGAACTACTGGCAACCCTAAAGGAGTTGTTTATACGCATCGATCCAATACATTACACGCGCTAACTCAGGCAGCTCCTGACATGCTAAATTTATCCAGTACTGATACAATAATGCCAGTTGTCCCACTTTTTCATGCTAATGGCTGGTCAATAGCTTATACAGCCCCGTTAGTGGGATCTTCCATCATTTTTCCTGGTGGCGATTTAAGTCCCTCTTCTCTATACGATATGTTAGAGAGAGGAGTGACTATTACTGCAGCAGTACCAACAGTGTGGTTACTCCTATTGAATTTTCTTGAGAGCGAGAAAAAAGAACTCAGTTCACTTAAACGTGTGGTTATAGGAGGTTCGTCTTGTCCAAGAAGTGTAATTGAAGATTTCCAAAATAAATATGGGGTAAGAGTGCTACATGCTTGGGGAATGACAGAGCTCTCTCCACTCGGTACTATCTGTTCATTCAAACCGGAAATAGAAAGTTTAAACGAAAGTGATAAGCTCGACATACAAGAAACAACTGGGCACCCTCCTTTCGGCATGGATCTGAAAATTGTTGATGATGATGGTAAAGAAATAGAATGGGATGGAAGTACTCAAGGTGATCTTTATTGTAAGGGAGCGGCGGTTGTTAAAAGATATCTCAAAATGGATGAATTAGCCGTTGACAGTGATAATTGGTTTAATACAGGAGATGTTGCGACCATTGATAAAAATGGGTACATGCGAATTACTGATAGATCAAAAGATGTAATCAAATCAGGTGGCGAATGGATCTCATCCATTGACTTAGAAAATGCAGCAGTTGGTCATTATGATGTTGCTGAAGCAGCGGCAATCGGAGTTCCTCATCCTAAATGGGATGAACGACCTGTCTTGGTAATAGTGACGAATGACGGGAAAGATGCTGATAAGAATAGTATTATTAGCCATGTATCGGAACGGGTAGCTAAGTGGCAGAAACCAGACGATGTTATTTTTGTAGAGGAAATTCCACACACAGCAACTGGTAAAATTTCAAAACTAGAACTTAGAAAACTAGTAGCAAATCTGGATTATAAGCATCCGGATTTAAACTAGATTGATCGGGTACTCTAAACTCGAGGTTAAAGGCGAGTGGATCTCTAATTCTAACCAACCAACGGAAGTGTTGGTTGCGTTTGGCTCAATTTCTCTAGATATCTTTGATACAAAAGGAGAACTCATAAGGCAGTGGGCATACTCCTCCATATTTTTAAAAAATAGAGAAGCATCCAAATCTATGTTTTGTCCAGATTTGGAAGAAACTGAAAGTCTTTATATTTTTGACCGTGATGCAGTAACTCACTTGATACTTTTATGCAATAAAACCAAGCGAAAGAAACTTGCTAAATTTTTCCCATGGCTTTTTATAATTATCTTATTTTTTGTTTACTCTACCTTTTTTTCAGGATACCTCAAAATATTTACCGAAAAAATTGCCCTCTATATAACCTCTACTGAACAAGAAATTAATCTTGGCAACATAATGTTTAGTGAAATTTCTGAGATATCATATTGCGATTTAAACAAGACCAATGAATATATTCGAAGCTTAGACAAAAACTACCTTTCTACCGAGAGTGGTGATATTGAGCTAATTTTTATAAATCAAAAAGAAGATAGAAGTATCTTGTTCCCTGGAGGAAAATTACTTGTGCCCTACAGTATCTTGGGAAAAAAGAATGGAGCATTGGTATTAGCAGAAACAACCAAATTTGCTCTGGAGGCTATGAAAAACAAAAAGGTAATAAAAAAGTTCTTTTCTAAACAACGAGATAAATCTCTATTAATCTATATTTTTGGAAATTTTTCTAAATTAAATTTTGATAAGAATAACGGTCTATTTATCAGTTCAGACGGCAACACTGAGTGGTTTGACGAGAGCTTTAATGACAACGAATGGCTTACATTAAAAAATCTTTGCAAGCTTTAATTATACACTATCTTTCCGCCTTCTATTTTTGCATTTTTGTCCACTATTTGTGAAATTATTGGATTATGGGAAGCAATAATTGCTGAAATATTATGTTCTTTTATTAGTTCTATTAGAAAACTCATAACTTTTGAAGTCGTTGACTGGTCAAGATTTCCTGTTGGTTCGTCTGCTAATAGTAAGGCCGGTTCATTAATAATTGCTCTACATATTGCAACCCTTTGCTGCTCACCTCCCGATAATTCAGCTGGTCGGTTGTCAATCCGTTTACCTAACCCTACCTTTTCTAGTAGATGTTGGCCTTTTTTAACTGCAATCTTTTCCGATGTACCATCAAAAAGTAACGGGAGAATAATATTCTCTAATGCCGAAAATTCTTGAATGAGATGATGAAACTGAAAAACAAACCCAATGTTTTTTCGTCTAATCACTGATGTTTGAAAGTCATTTTTAGCGTTTACTTTTGAGCCATTAATATAAATATCACCGGAACACTTACTATCTAATAAGCCTGCAATTTGAAGAAAAGTGGTTTTTCCTGAACCTGATGGAGAAAAAAGACCAACAACTTCATTTCTCTTAACATAAAAGTCCAAATCCTTAAATATTTCAACCAATGGAACATTACCGTTTCCACCATAGGTCTTTGTAACTTTCTGCAACCTCAAAACAATATCATTCATACTTCAAAGCCTCTGCAGGATCCAAATTTGCTGCCTTTCTGGCAGGAAAAATTGTTATTACAAAAGAGATGGACAAAGAGACCGACAATGCAAAAACTACATCTTCTATTCTTAGCCTTGCTGGCACTTGAGCCAGAAACCTAATCTCTTCATTCCAAACTGAGGATCCAATTATGTACTCAACAAGCCATTGTATCTCATTTATGTAAGTTACAAATAGCATCCCAACAATAACACCTAAGATCGTTCCAGACACTCCAATTAAACTCCCACAGATAAAAAATATTCTTAAAATTGAAGATCTTGTTAACCCAATAGACCGAAGTATTCCGATATCTCTACCTTTATTCTTAACTAGCATTACAAGCCCAGAAATAATATTCATAGCAGCAATCAAAACTATAAGCGACAGAATTATAAACATTACTCGACGCTCCAAATCCAAAGCATCTAAGAAAGCCGCTGTTCTCTCTTTCCAAGACCAAAGAAAATATCTTTCTCCCAACCCATCTGTAATATTTTTTTTGAATTCATCAACATCAAATGGGTTTTCCAAGATTACTTCGATTAAGTCAGCCTTATTAGCTCTATTAAAAAATACCTGAGCATCTTTTATCGGCATGTAGATTCTCGTACTGTCTATATCATATCGGCCAACTGAAAATATATATTTTACTTTATACACATTTACCCTTGGAATAGTTCCAAATACTGATTTTGCCCCATTCGGACTTATGAGTTTAATTGTGTCGTTAATAGATATATTTAGTTTTTTAGCGAGTTGAGCTCCTATAGCTACTCCCTCGTTAAAATTTTCCACACTGCCCTCAGAAGTGATGGGCTCATTTACTAACCCTATATTTGCTAAATCGCTTCTGCCGATACCATAAACTTCTACCCCAGTACTGCTATTATTTTTACTAGCTAGAACTTGATCTTTGACCAGAGGGTACGCTGCTTTGAAATTCTTTTTATTCTTTAATTCTTGTATGATAGTTCGTATTTCGTCAAAATTAAATCCCTCATCAAGGTCGGTGGTTAGAGCCTTTTTGTAAATTGCGAGATGGGAATTAGCCCCCACAATCTTTTCAACAAATTCTGTTCTAAAGCCAATCATCACCGCCTGGACTATAACTAAGGTTGCTACTCCCAAAACCACTCCTATGAGGGCGTACCATGCTATTATAGATATACCGCCTCTCCTTCTTTTAGACATTAGATAACGCCATGCAATTATGAACTCATATTTTTTAAAAGTAGCCATTCAGATCTTAGACTTCTACCAGGGCTTCATGAGCAGTAGAGATTTTTTCTAATACCTCTCCCAAAGGTAATAGAGTTGCTTCCCTAGTTCTTCTATGTACAAGCTCTATTTTCCCTTCTTTAAGACCCTTCGGACCAACCACAATTTGCCATGGCAACCCTATTAAGTCCATTTTGGCAAATTTAGATCCAGGTCTTTCGTCTGTATCATCATATAAAATCTCGATTCCATTGGAACCTAGTTCTTCATAAACTTGATCACAAACTTTGATACACTCGTCGTCCCTATAATTTAAATTTATAAGGCCAGCAAAAAAGGGAGCAACTGGTTCTGGCCAAATAATACCTTTCTCATCGTGGCTTGCTTCGATAATTGCACCTACTAATCGAGAAACTCCTATACCATGGCTTCCCATATGTACAGGCACTCTTTTGCCATCGGGGCTCACAACAAAAGCTTTCATTGGCTCTGAATATTTAGTGCCAAAATAAAATATTTGGCCTACTTCAATCGCTTTACTTTCTATCCGACGATCTTCTGGAACCTCTAGGAAGCGATTTTCATCATGAGTATCCTCAGTTCTAGCATAAGGTTTGGTGAATCTTTCCACAATTTTTTCAATATCGGTATTCTGATAGTAGTCGAGTTTTCCCTGACCTGTATCCAGGTCAAGCAAGGTTTTATCAAAAAAGACTTTGCTTTCTCCGGTATTCGCCAAAACCAAGAACTCATGACTATAATTACCTCCAATTGGCCCAGTCTCAGCCCTCATAGGTATAGCCTTTAATCCCATCCTATTAAATGTTCTTAAATAGCTTACGAAATGTCTATTATAGGCATTTATAGCTTCCTTTTCTCTCAAATCAAAATTATAGCCATCTTTCATGTAAAACTCTCTTCCTCTCATCACGCCAAATCTCGGTCTTAATTCATCTCGGAATTTCCACTGAATGTGGTATAGAGTGAGAGGAAGGTCCTTATAAGAAGATACATTAGACCTAAATATGTCTGTTATTAATTCTTCATTGGTAGGACCATATAAGTAATTACGATCCTGTCGATCTTTAATTCTCAGCATTTCCTTTCCATAGTCATCATATCTTCCACTTTCCTGCCATAATTCGGCTGGTTGAATTGTTGGCATTAACATGGGTATATGCCCTGCTTTTATCTGCTCATCATGCACAATTTCTTCAATTTTTTTAAGAACTTTAAAGCCTAGTGGTAGCCACGAATATATGCCAGCCGTTGTCTGTTTAATCATTCCACAGCGCAACATGAGCTGATGACTAATTATTTTTGCTTCTGCTGGAATTTCTTTTAAAACCGGCAAAAAATATTGGCTGAGTTTCATTTCATTCTCCTCAACTATTTAAATAGCTTCTTTTTTCTTTGTTTACAGTGGAACATGACTTCAATGCTTTATTTAATTCTTGAATCCGTCTTTCTACAATCTCACCGTTGATAAAGTCTATTTTTGATTGAAAGCATAATTCTACCTCATGTGCTCTTAGCCTGAAGTCTATTTTATCAAAAAGACTTTTTTCACCAAAGAAAGTTGAAGCCAACCTCAATCCCTTACCTATCACAAGAGCGATTTTTCTCTTCCTAATAGGCACAATTTTGAATAATTTGTTATTAAAAACTTTTTCTGGTTTTGCCTTATGTCTGAACAAAAGTATCAATGCCAAGAATACTCTTTCTTTGTGACTGAGACCACTAATATTTGAACGAGTAACTAGCTCTAAGCACATTTCCGTTTTATAATCGGGGTGTGCAATCCATGCAACGTCATGTAATTTAGTCGCAGCTAAAATAACTCTTTTCGTTTTGCGGGGAAGGTTTTCATATAATGGTGAAATCCAGTTGAAAGTATGTTTAGACATTTTAGGAAACCTTGCTTCTTTTTTTTCATAAAATTTAGCAGCCTCAATCAAGGGATCCTTTTTTTTCTCTACCTTACTGAGATTCTGGTAGATCAATCCCTCTCTCACTCCAAAAGATGAAAACGTGAGCTCCATTATCTGAAGCTCATCAATAATAATTTCTAACAATCTAGCAGAGTGCGGCAAAAGCTCCAATCTTTCTAAAGAAATATTCATTTCGTCATATCTGGTGAGAAATGAACTATCTTGAATAAATTTCAAAGTCTTTTTTAGTTTTTTACTCTTAACTTTATATCCTTGTATTATCTTTAGTGGATACTTGATCCTCTGCATATGTATTTTTGCTATCGCCCTCCAAGATCCTCCAATTAAAAAAAATGGTTTGTCTTTTGTCATATTAGCATTAATAACACTCAACAGCTGTTTGCGCATATAACTATCTAAATTCTTAACTTTTTTTCCCAATTTCGTTATTGCGAGAGGACCTAACAAAGCGGAATTACATTCGGTAACCACATTTTTACAAATATTGGCAAACTCTACTGAATTACCACCAAGGTCACATATTACCCCTTCAGCATTTGGAAAACCCAATAAAATACCTTGAGCTGCGTAAAGAGCCTCCTTCTCTCCAGATATTACTTCAACACCGATGTCTGTCTTTTTTCGAATATGATTAACTAAAGTAGCGGAATTACTCGCCTCTCTCAGTGCAGACGTACCAAACATTATAATTTTACTGATTTCCATATTCCGACAAATAGAGACATATCTGTTAATTATGTCCGACACTGCCTCAATTGTCTCAGAGTCGAAGGGCTTTCCTTTGAAAGATTGCATTCCCAGTCTAAAGAAAACCTTTTCATTATATAAATACAATGGTGATCGCTTAGGACCGTCAAAGACCACTAATCTAATGGAGTTAGAACCAATATCGATAATTCCTATTCTTTTCAATAGTTTCAAAATGATTTTTTTCTATTATTTATGGTATTCATTAAACTTGGAGGAGCATTTAGTGCAGCTCTGCCTCTTCCTGACAAAGAAGGATTTTCAATAAAATATTCATGACAATTAAAGCTGGGTTCGTTTGGTTTGAATTGATGCCTCTTATACTGGCCGTCAGGTTGAAGCACCCATGATTGCTCTTTATCAGCTAAATTAGCTACCATAATCTGATTAACAATTTGCGACTTCACAGTTAAATTTTTTATCTCTACAAAAGATTCTACTCGACGGTTCAAGTTTCTTCCCATCCAGTCCGCTGACGAAATAAAAACTTTAGCTTTCGTAGAGGGTAAATGAAATCCATTACCAAAAACACACACTCTACTGTGTTCCAAGAAACGTCCTATTACAGATTTAACACGAATATTTTCAGAAAGACCTTTGATACCAGGTCTTAATCCACAAATACCTCGGATGATCATATTGATCTTTACTCCAGATTGGCTTGCCTTATATAAAATATCAATAATTTCTGGGTCGATAAGAGCATTGAGTTTAACCCATATCTCTGCTGGCTTGCCCTCTTTAGCTAGATACATCTCATTTTTTATCATTTTTATTAAGCTACTCTTTAACTCTAGAGGCGCTATAATCATGCTTTCTAAATCTGTTGGTTTTATGTATCCTGATAGATAATTAAAAACTTTAGTAACATCTCTACCTAAAGTAACGTCTGAAGTGAAAAGGCTTAAATCAGTATAAATCTTTGCTGTATCGGGATGATAGTTTCCTGTACCAATATGCGTATAAGTTCTTAATATCTTGCCCTCTTGTCTTACAATAGTCGATAGCTTTGCATGTGTCTTCCAATCCATAAAACCATATACTACTTGAGCTCCTGCCTTCTCTAGCTCCCGCGACACGTTTATATTATTTGCCTCATCGAATCTGGCCTTTAGCTCAACCAATGCGGTCACTGTCTTTCCATTCTCTGCAGCTTCACATAATGCTCTTACTATTGGACTATCCGGAGTTGTTCTATATAAAGTTTGTTTAATAGCGATAACATTAGGGTCTCGGGCTGCTTGTTCAAGAAAACTAACAACGGTATCAAAAGTCTCATATGGATGTTGTAAAAGAAGATCTTTCTGCCTTATTGCGGAAAAAATGTCACCGTTGAAGTCCTCAATTCTCTCTGGACTTCTGGGAACAAACGTCTTCCACTTTAGGCTTCTTTTAGCCGAAATAATTAACTCATCTAAATCGGACAAACCAATCATTTCATTAACCTGAATTACTTGCGATCTGTCAAACCCTATTTCCTTCGATATTAGTTTCAATAAAGGCTCTGCACTACTTTTTGTGACTTTCATTCGTATTACTTCTCCACGCTTTCGGCGTTTCAATGCAATTTCAAACTCGCGCACAAGATCCTCTGCTTCTTCTTCAACTTCTAAGTCACTATCTCTTAGAATTCGAAAGGAAAAATATTCGTCGAGAAAATAACTTGGAAATAATCTATGAATAAAAATTACTATGAAATCTTCAAGTGATAAAAATCTTTTCTCCCCTTTAGCGCCATCTTTAAGCTTTTGAAATCGATCAAGCATGCCCGGAATAGGAACCAAGGCATTTAATGATTTTTTTCCATCTCTATTCCTTAATTTTAGCGCTAGGGCAGACCCCTCAGTTGGGATAAACGGAAATGGATGAGCAGGGTCTATAGCCAAAGGAGTAAGCGCTGGAAAAACTTTTGACATAAATTGTTTCTCTAAACTCTTTTTTTCGGATACTGTCACTCCCTTCGGTTTTACTAATACTACGCCTTTACGTTTCAAATTAGATAATATAGAAGGCAATAAATCTTGTTGTTTATCTATTAGAGCTTTAGCTTCTTGTTCTATTTGTATTAACTGTTCCTCGGGGGTAAGACCATCGGCGCTTATTACTTCAATCTTGTTTTTTACCATTTGCCTAAACCCAGCAACCCGAACCGTATAAAACTCATCAAGATTTCGAGCAGATATTGCAAGAAATCTAAGTCTTTCAAAGAGTGGTACCTTCATATTATTAGCTTCTTGTAAAACTCGCCAATTGAAGGAAATCCAAGAAAGCTCTCTATTTATTAATTTATTAATTGTTCCAAGGTCCTCGGAGCTTTTCAATTCAAGGTCATAATCTTGATTTAAGAAATCTGCGTTTACGTTACCCATATTTATTAATATGTCTTTTCCATTTTATTCAAAGCACTGTCAATAAAAGGTCTAGTTACTTTTGTATTTAGAGCAAGAGATTTATGATCTAAATAGTTTACAAATTCGTAAATTGAACTGTACGTCCTATTAATTCTGGTAGCAATATAGTTAAGGTTTGAGTGCTTTATATAAATTTGCCTGTCATTAAAGTATTTTAATAAAAGTGCCATTACCAAACTATCATCGGGCTCTTTAATCTTAGTGTTACTAAAACTTTGTAATCTTGACACTAAATCTTTAAGGCCTAATGATAGCGAATTAGGCATTTTTCTTGAGGATATTAGCAGCTTGCCTCCTCTACTCCCAATACTGTTAATTAGGTGAAATATACCTTCTTCTATTTTTGACTTTTTTTGCCTTTCAGCTTTTTCAATAATATCTATATCCTCAACGCAAACTAAATCATGATTTAGGCCTTTTTCTATTTCCGGTAAAACTGCCTCAAGATTTACGTGCCTGGCTTTTTGTTCTTTAGACCAAACAGTGCATAGATGCGTCTTACCACTACCCTTGGGACCAACCAGTAACAAAACCCCTGAAGACCACCGGTCTGAGTTGCCTAACAGGGTAACAGCATCCAAATTACTTGGGGAAATAAAAAAATCTTCTTTTTCCAATGCCTCCTTTAAACTGAGGTCTAAAACAAGCTGTTCATTCATATTTTTATTCAAATTGCTCTTTTAGTAATCTTTCTTCTAACCCGTGTCCTGGATCAAATAATAATTTATGTTTTAATTTCTTTTCAATTGTTATAGATACATGCTTGACGCCTTTAACCTCAGATGAATCAGCAACCGCCGATACCGGTCTTTTGATAGCGCTTTTTACTTCAATATCTATTCTCGCATCTAACGGCAATAGCGCCCCTCTCCATCGTCGTGGTCTATAGGCAGATATAGCGGTCAAACCTAAAATGTTTGCGCCTATGGGTAAAATTGGTCCATGAGCAGAATAATTATAGGCAGTTGACCCAGCTGGTGTACATACTAATGCCCCGTCACATACAAGCTCCTGAAGCTTTTCAGACCCATCGATAGATATACTTAGTTTTGCGGCCTGGGGTCCTGATCTAAGTATTGACACCTCATTGATAGCCAGCTCCTCATCTATTCTACCATCTGTTTTTGTAGCGATCATTTTTAAAGGATTTACTATCTCCTCCTTTGCTATCTTAATACGTTCTTGCAATTTATCGTGTTTAAAAGTGTTCATCAAAAAACCAACAGTGCCCTTGTTCATTCCGTAAACGGAAACATTTTTTGCTGATACTGACTTAAGTGTCTGTAACATAAATCCATCGCCTCCAAGAGCGACAATTACATCGGCGGCGTCAATTCCGAAATCCTTGTAAAGTTTTCGAAGTTTATTTAAAGCCTCTCTAGCTTCAGGATCATCACTTGCCATAAATGTTAATTTTTTATCAGCCATAATTTTTGTCCACAGAACCTTGAATACTGTTATAAATAAAACTCAAAATTTTAACAACAAATGATGATAATGGCACCAACAAAACAAAAGAAAAAACTGGAACAGACACTTCAGATTTAATATACATTGAATCGAATCAAAATAATAATTGAAACAGACATAGGGTGTATTATGAATTTTTTAGGCAAAACGAACTTTTTTGGTGGAACTTTGTCATCTCAGGATCCAGAAATTTTTAACTCCCTAGAGAGAGAGTTGGGTAGGCAACGGAATGAAATTGAGCTCATTGCATCAGAGAATATAGCTTCTTCGGCTGTAATGGAGGCTCAAGGTTCAGTTATGACCAATAAATACGCAGAGGGGTACCCAGGTAAAAGATATTATGGTGGATGCGAAAATGTGGATGTCGCTGAGCAATTGGCAATATCCAGAGCCTGCCAACTATACAATTGCAAATTTGCTAATGTACAACCGAACTCGGGAAGCCAAGCTAACCAGGCAGTCTTTTTGGCTCTGATGAAACCCGGAGATACTTTTTTGTCGATGGACCTAGCTTCGGGTGGACACCTTACACATGGAGCAAAACCCAATCAATCCGGTAAGTGGTTCAACCCTGTTCATTATGGGGTCACACAAGAAACAAACACTGTTGACTATGATCAGATTAGTCAGATTGCAAAGCTACATAAACCAAACTTAATAATAGCAGGAGGCTCAGCAATTCCACGTATCTTAGACTTTAAAAAATTTAGAGATATCTGTAATGAGGTCGGAGCTTTCCTATTAGTTGATATGGCGCATATTTCGGGTCTAGTTGCGGCTGGCGTTCATCCAAACCCCATAGAATATGCAGATATAGTGACATCTACGACCCACAAAACTTTGCGAGGACCTAGGGGAGGAATGATTCTTTGTAACGACCCTGATATCGCTAAGAAAGTAAACTCAGCAATTTTCCCTGGGATTCAAGGTGGCCCATTGATGCATGTTATTGCTGCGAAAGCTGTTGCCTTTAAAGAAGCTCTAAGTGATGAATTTGTACAGTATCAAAAGCAAGTAATAAAGAACGCAAAAACACTTGCTGAAACCCTACAAGATGGTGGTCTTGATTTAGTTACTGGAGGGACTGATACCCATGTTTTACTTGTAGACCTTAGGAGGAAAAATGTTACAGGCGCTACAGCAGAAAAAGTGCTTGGTGAGGGAAACATTGTTTGTAATAAAAATGGTATTCCGTTCGATAGTGAAAAACCAACGATTACATCTGGAATAAGATTAGGGACACCAGCAGCAACCACTAGAGGTTTTAAAGAGGTAGAGTTCAAGCAAGTTGGCTCTTGGATTTTGCAAATATTGGATAATGTTCACTCTGACCAATCATCAAAAGTAATTTCAAAAGTGAAGAAAGAGGTAGTTGACCTTTGTAGTGAGTTTCCAATTTATTAGAAAGTGCTTTTTATTCTTTAGGAGAGAAAATGAAGATTAGATACTTAGAAAGAACAATTATCTTCTTTACATTGTCTATAACACTTTGTGCATGTTCAGAAAAAAGTTGGCCAAAACTATCTCCACTAAGTGAATATGAAAACAAGTTCTTTTTAGACTAGCAAAATGAAAACAGAGTTTCACAGAATCACTAGACTTCCTTCCTACGTTTTTGCGGAGGTTAATAAACTTAAAGCGAAGTATCGTGATCAAGGTCATGATATTATTGATTTTGGAATGGGAAACCCTGATCTCGATACTGAGTCTTTCATTGTTGATAAGCTGATTGAAACGG